>NZ_JAHGAH010000021.1:0-70814 GCF_030248475.1 Vibrio sp. D173a | reverse complement strand
ATGATCACGGGTATAGAGCAAATAGGAGTGCGCTCGACTCGTATCAGGGCAAAAGATAGAACCCAAATTACCATCACCAACGGGGACTTGATTAAGCATGAAATCATCAACTTTAGCCGTCGAGACCGTTACCCGTTCAAGGCAACCATTGGATTACGGTATGAGACCAGTATGTCTCAACTCCAAACGATCACGAAGAAGATCGCAAACTTGCTCCAAGAGCACCCTAACGTTTTAGATTCACCTATTCGAGTACACTTTGATACCTTCAATGCCTACAGTTTGGATATTAAAGTTCTTGCTCACCTGAATACAACGAATAAAGAGACATTTCTTAATTTGCAGCAATCACTACTGATATCGATTAATCAGATTATTGAAGCGGAAGGCGCAAAGTTCGCTTTGCCTTCTCATACCACTTATCTCGCCACCGATTCTGTACAGCCGACAGCTACAGCCCAAGTTCAAATTAAAGCTCAAGCAATAGATCAAAACACATAATGTAAAACCGCCTCAGACGAGGCGGTTTCTACGAGACTAGAGTGTGACTTTCCGTTTCCCCCAGCGGTAAACCTAAGTCCAATAACACCCAAAGCTATCTACTGTAGTCGTTATTACCCTTTATCTACACTCAAATTAAAGGTGGTGAGTTTCATCATTGCGTAACGAACTTAATTATTCTCAAAATCCAAGATGGCTGGTTAAAAGAGCCTTTTTAGCTTTATTAAGGCTGACATTTTACTGATAAAAACTTTTCATCAGAATGACTTAAGAAAGCACTCTTAATGGAAGCATTACCCGAACGTAGTGGATGGCGTTCATTTCAGAATAATGACTATACTCTTCATTGCGTAGCTAAAAACACGAAAAAGATAAAAATGAGTAGATTAACGTTCCCAAATCACACAAAAAAGCTTTGCATTATTTTTACAACTCTCGCTCTTATGATTTCAGCAGGGTGCACTTCGACGTCAGCGGTCGGTAACTCTAAAACAAAAGGTTATGCTCAGTCACATGCTCTTAATGGCAAAGCGTCTTGGTATGGAGATAAGTTCCATGGGAAACTAACTGCAAGTGGTGAAACATATGATCTAAATGCCCTTACCGCAGCGCACAAAACTTTGCCTTTTGGCACTATCGTGCGAGTAACCAACACCGCCAACAACAAGTCTGTTAATGTAAAAATTAACGACCGAGGCCCTTTTGTACGAGGTCGAGTAATTGATCTTTCACGCAAAGCTTTTGCAAAGATTGGCAACGTTGGACAAGGTACAATACCTGTAAGAATAGATATTGTTGATGACAGCAATACGTTTAGGTACAAACATTAACTCTCCTCCCAAGTTTAATCTAATCAGACTCTACGACAACGCTGTGATTCTCGGAGATGTTTAGTGCTGATCAACTAATCTACGTTGACTACTTGTTTCGTGCATTATCCAATATCTAAATCTCGCCGTCTGCTCACTTTGGTTGTTGATAATCAGATAGTAACCTGCGCTAGCATCCACGGGTTCAAATGGCGAGACTAAGCGACCAGATGCTAACTCGTCTTCCACCAGCGCCATACGTGCCATTGCGATACCCACTCCGGCTTCGGCCGCTGACATTGCCATATCAGTACGATTAAAGAAGTGTCCTACATCTGTTTTAAAATCGAATCCCATACTTGATGCCCAATACAGCCATTCATAGTCACGCGGAGCCTTATCCCATGGCATAGCATCGTGCAGTAACGTCGCGTCTCGCCATTTTTCTGGCGACGCTTTAAGAGTTTTTAGCCACCCATGTTCCTCAAGGTATTTTGGACTCATGACTGGCAAAAGTTGTTCATCGAGAATCCGCTCTGCACTTTTATCTCGATAGGGATGAGAACCGTAGTCTATCGCAACGTCATAGTCCTTTAGCTCACTATTCACTAGTGCTCCCTCTGCAAAAATCTGCACTTGGAGATCGGGGTTTTCTAGATGAAAGCTTTCAAGGCGTGGAACTAACCATTTAAACGCAAAAGAAGGCGTCAGCTTGAGGCGAATTTCATTGTGGGGCTTTTCAATCTGTAGCTCTTCAAGTGTCTTCCCGATCTCGGTGAAGTGAAATTGTGAGGATTGAGATAATTGTAACCCTTTGGGTGTTAGTCGGATGCCACGCGAATGGCGTTCAAACAAAGTAAAACCTAGCTGCTCTTCTAATTGAATGATTTGCTGACTGATCGCACCGGTCGTCAAGTGCAATGCTTTTGCAGCACTGGTGAAACTGCTGTGTTCTGCCACTTGGCTAAATAGCCACAGCCCGCTAACAACACTACTTTTCATTCTTGAGCCTATAGTTTTTTCTAAACGCTGAATGTAATTTATATCGATTGTTAACAAAAGGTAAAGAAGACAAACTGCGCAACATAGAAAATGTGTGGAGTGCATCAATGGAAGTCATCGTGTTAGGCAGTGGTGTTATCGGTTTAACCTCAGCTTGGTATTTATCTCAGGCTGGCTATCAGGTCACCGTTATCGATCGCCAAGCAAATAGTGCGATGGAAACCAGCTTCGCTAACGCAGGACAAATCTCTTACGGTTATTCTTCACCATGGGCTGCTCCAGGGATACCACTCAAAGCTATAAAGTGGCTCACTGAAGAGCATGCACCACTTAAAATAAAGCCATCTCTCAGTCCAGATCTAATCCGCTGGGCAACGCAAATGGTGTCGAACTGCACCTTATCCCGCTATCAGATCAACAAAGCAAGAATGCTCTCTATCGCCAATCATAGCCGTGCGTGTCTGGAGCAGTTGCGCCGTGACCATGCGATTGAATACCAAGGGCGGCAGTTAGGCACCCTGCAAGTATTTCGCTCTCAACAGCAGCTCGATGCCATAGAAAAAGACCTTAAGCTGTTAGAGCAAAGCGGTACACGCTTTCAGTTAATGAATGTCGAACAGTGCATCAAGCAAGAGCCAGGATTGGCATTAGTAAAAGAAAAATTGGTCGGTGGGTTATATCTACCCGATGATGAAACGGGAGACTGTTTCCAGTTCTGTCAGCAGTTAACAGAGCTTGCGAAAGCCCATGGCGTAAGGTTTGAATTCAATACGGAGGTGAGTAATTGGGTTGCTGCAGGCAAAGAGATCATGGGTGTCCAAACGGACCATGGTTTGTTTAAAGCAGACCAATTTGTACTTGCCTCCGGCAGTTACTCGACAGCGTTACTCAAACAGCTTGAGATCGACATCCCTGTTTATCCCGTCAAAGGCTATTCACTGACGGTGCCGATTAAATGCGAGCAATTTGCGCCACGTTCTACCGTCATGGATGAAACCTATAAGGTGGCCATGACGCGCTTTGATGATCGCATTCGCGTCGCAGGAACCGCAGAGCTAGCAGGCTTTGATCCTTCGTTACCACAAAAGCGCAAGAATACGATTGAAATGGTGATTCGTGATCTGTTTCCGCAAAGTGCCGACTTCACTCAAGCCGAATTCTGGAGCGGTTTTCGCCCCATGACACCGGATGGTACGCCGATTATTGGTACAACACCTTACGAGAACTTATTTACTAATACGGGGCATGGTACCCTCGGTTGGACAATGGCGTGTGGCTCAGGACAAATACTTGCAGACATCATGCTGAATTCGGATACCAAAGTAACAAATCACTCAGAATTAAGCTTGAACCGTTACGCCTAAACACCTGCAATCCATTTCAAATAGCGCATTACTCCACAAGTTGAATAAAGTTTAGAAGATATGACTTTCTATATTAGCGGTACATTTTCATGACAATGTGCTGCATATTCAATCAATTCATTGCAATTTCCAATAAAAAACCACCCATATACATAACAAGAACCAATTTTTAACAATATTTAAGCATTCTGTGCCCACCATCACGCTACAAAGGATTCTTAGTCAAAAAGGTTAACAATTACATTACAAAAAAGGTTAATGTGCTGTATGAAAAACAACCACAAACATAACAAACAGGGAAAATACTCATGCAGTCATTAGTTGATTTTCTGAATGGAATTATCTGGAGTCCGGTACTAATTTATTTGTGCCTTGGTGCTGGTTTGTTCTATTCGATCATGACGCGCTTTGTGCAGATTCGCCACTTCTTTGAAATGTGGCGCTTGCTACTTAATGGAAAGAGTTCAACCAAGGGGATTTCATCATTTCAGGCATTGGCCGTTTCACTATCTGGCCGTGTAGGTACAGGCAACATTGCAGGTGTTGCAGCTGCTATCGGTTTCGGTGGTCCAGGTGCGGTTTTCTGGATGTGGGTCGTTGCCTTCTTTGGCGCAGCAACGGCATACGCAGAGTCAACGCTCGCACAGATTTATAAAGAAGAAGACGAAGGCGAATTCCGCGGCGGTCCAGCTTACTACATTGAGAAAGCGATGGGTCAGAAGTGGTACGCATGGATCTTCGCAATTGCAACCATCTTTGCATGTGGTGTTCTACTTCCTGGTGTCCAATCGAACAGTATTGGTAACGCTGTAGAGGCAGCCTTTGGCTCAGGTGACATGATTGAAACTGCTGTTGGTACCTTCAGTTTCGCTAAAATTTTCACTGGTACGGTTGTCTGTGTCATTCTTGCATTCATCATCTTTGGTGGCGTAAAGCGCATCGCGAACTTCACTCAAATTGTCGTTCCGTTCATGGCGCTGGCTTATATCATCACCGCGTTCGTTATCATTCTACTTAACATCGGTGAGATTCCACGCATCGTTGGCATGATCATTGGTGATGCATTCACACCGATGGCTGGAGTTGGTGCTGCGATTGGTTGGGGTGTAAAACGTGGTGTTTACTCTAACGAAGCAGGCCAAGGTACAGGCCCTCACGCAGCAGCAGCGGCAAGTGTTGATCACCCAGCACAACAAGGCCTGGTTCAGTCGTTCTCTATCTACATCGATACGCTGCTAGTATGTTCTGCAACCGCGTTTATGATTCTTATTACTGGTGCTTACAACGTACAAGGTGCGGTGGAAGGAACATTCCTCTTACAAAACCTACCAGCAGACATCGGCGCGAATGGTCCAGTATTTACGCAAATGGCGATTGAAAGTGCCCTACCTGGCGTTGGTAAACCATTTATTGCTATTGCACTGTTCTTCTTCGCTTTCACAACGATTCTGGCTTACTACTACATTGCAGAGACCAACATCGCGTACATCCGCCGTACGTTAAAAGTTAACGGCTTAATGTTCGTCTTGAAGCTCGTGCTTATCACAGCCGTATTCTACGGTACGGTTAAGACAGCCAATCTCGCATGGGCAATGGGTGATGTCGGTGTTGGTCTAATGGCATGGCTGAACATTGTCGGTATTCTGATCATCTTCTTCATGTCGAAGCCTGCACTAAAAGCGCTGGCTGACTACGAAGAGCAACAGAAACGCGGTGTGACTGAGTTTACGTTCAACCCAGTAGCACTTGGTATTAAAGGCGCGACTTACTGGGAAGAGAAGTACAAGCGCAAAACAGGTAAAGCACCAACCGCAGACAGCGATGTAACAGAAACGGTAGAGCAACCATCTACCTAATGCTTCACTTAGCGTCCTCCCCCAACAGGTTGGCAGGTATATAAGAAAAAGCAGTGGTCCGAATAACGGACATTAAAAAAGGGTTAGCCAGTGGCTAACCCTTTTCTTTTGCATTCAAATCAGAACGATTATGCTGCGATTTCTTGCGTTGCAACTTGAGGCTTTTGCTTTTCGCCGATTGGAAGCACTGTACGACCGTATTCGTTGTTCAGTACTTGAGCCATTGCAAAGTAGATTGCGCTCGCGCCACAGAAGATACCTTCGAAGCCTGCGATAGTGCCGATAAGTGTGCTACCAGTGAAGTCACGTGCCGCAAGTAGGAAGAACAGGATAGTAAGAGAACCAAACACAACTTGCTTCGCTACTGGGTAACATAGAGAACCAATAAACATGAAGCCAGTGAAGATACCCCATAGTAGTAGGTACCAACCCATGAAGTGTGCTGGGCTAGCTGGTAGACCCATGTATGGCATTACGATTAGACCAACTAATGTTAGCCAGAATAGACCGTATGAAGTAAACGCAGTTGTACCGAAAGTATCACCACGTTTGAAGCACATCATGCCAACAATAACTTGGCTAAGACCACCGTAGAAGATACCCATTGCTAGGATCATTGAGTCAATTGGGAAGAATCCTGCGTTGTGGATGTTAAGCAGAATCGTGGTCATACCGAAACCCATTAGGCCTAGCGGCGCTGGGTTAGCCAGTTTAGTAGACATGTAAGCGTACCTGTTTTCAAAAATGTTGATAAAAATTGCGCGCGAATTTTAATGGACAAAAAGTCAAAAGAGAAAAGACGTTATTGAAAACTTAGATTGCATAAACAGGCAAGCAAACGAATAAAAAAAGACCCTGCTAAAAAGCAGAGTCTTTATAGTTACTTAGACTATTTATTGTTCAATTACTGGCAAGAGATCTCATCCCAGAACCAATTGCTCTGAGTTGGCGTTTCCCATACTCCTGGGCCATTTTTCGCAATAAAGCATTTACCTTGATAAGTCACTTTGTCGCCATTCGCTACTTGAGTGACACCCGGTTCCCATGCAATAAAGTCACCCGATACTGGTGGTTCAGGTTCTGTGACTAGTGGCTCTGTCACAGGCGGTTCAGTAACAGGAGGCTCATTGCCTTGTGACCACCACTTCGCTTCATACACAGCACCTTGGTAAGAAACTTGATCACCCGTGTTGTATACCTTGCCTGAATCCCAAGCAGCGATACCATCCACTGGCGGATCAACCGGATCGACTGGATCTAATTTATCGACAACGCGAACTTCAGGCCAACCAGCATGAGATTGGTAGAAGTTGGTAACACATTTCTCGTAATCACCAGCAACCAGTGCCGAATACGCGGTTTGGAAACCAACCAACTCACATTCAAATGAGTGACCGCCCGGGCGATCTGAGTAGTATTTCCAGTTACCATCCCAGTTGGTGTAGAGCACGTCAGTCGCGCCGTTAAGGTTTAAGCTACCGTAAGGCGTTTGTTGCCAACAGGTATTGGTTTCATCAGCTTCGATAGGAATTTGATAGTGCGCCGCTAAACCTTCCCAGTAACGAATGCGGTTAACTGGCTGGCCTTTGTCTTTGTTCTGTTCACCACACTCTATACCGCCATTGATGACGTTGATCGTAGTACCAAAGCCGTAACCAATGCCCGCATCAATTTCACGTTGCGATGGTACCCAAGTACGATCAATCACGTGCAGCATTGCTGGTTTTGGCGCTTGAGGGGTTAAGAAGAACCAAATTGCAGAAGCTAGGTTCAACCATGAGTCAGCGACTAAGCCCGGATTTTTCAACAACACCGATGCATCACCATCGAACATCACTTCAGAGAACGCGCCGTAGTTAAAGTGGTAAGAAAGCTGTTTTGCACCACGACCAAAATATCCCTGACCAGGCTCACAAGGCCAACGCTTGTTTTGCCAATCGTTCTGACCACAGCCTGTCGTGTAGCCTTCTTGACCTTCAGACCACCCCATTTCACGCACGTGAACCAATGCCTGTTGCCACTCTTCCAGTGCAAGCGGGTTGTCCGATACGTTATCAACCGCAATGTGGCCACCGGTTTCCTGAGCAAAGTGCGCGAATGCTGTCACGATGGATTTCTTACAAATCGCGTCTGAATCACGCCCGTCTGTGTACTCACCACAGAATGCAGGGAACTTACCAATCGCGCGTAGGAAGCGAGTATATGTGTACTCTGGTGCAGCCATCTGAGTTAAGAAGTCCCACTCAGATTCAGGAAAAACACGCTCAACACGTTGAACGTTTTCTGGGTTACTTGCTGCGCCTGGAACAATAGCTTCAACAACCGTATTTGGACGAGTCTCTAGCGCTTGTGACCAGATAGCATACATAGGGTCAGAAGTCTTACTTTGCTCCATAGCTTGGATGTCGCCACGAGCAATCACGTAACCATTTGGGTTTTGTGGATCAGGTTGGATATTCATGCTGGCATGAGCTTGTGCAGCAAGTACACAACCTAATGCAAGAGGCAGATGTTTGAGTGCAAACATGTCTAATCTCCGTATTGAACAATACAATATACAAGGAATAACTAGACACATAGTGGATCATGTAGAAAAAACGCCGAGCGAAGTGAATTAATTCTGCGACGCAAATTTCATAAATAAATACTGTTACACAGCGAGTATCACAAAAACTGTTACCTTG
This sequence comes from Vibrio sp. D173a, assembly GCF_030248475.1. Lineage (NCBI taxonomy): Bacteria > Pseudomonadati > Pseudomonadota > Gammaproteobacteria > Vibrionales > Vibrionaceae > Vibrio > Vibrio sp. D173a. The sequence goes on along the minus strand of NZ_JAHGAH010000021.1, from coordinate 62,598 downwards.
ACTCAAAAGAAAACGAGGGATAATCCCCCGCTCTCATTTATTGCTATTGCTCTGCTATTACTTGCTCTGACATTGGTGAAGATTGTTGCTTAGAGAGCACCAAATAAATGGCAAACTGCGCCACTATTGCCACCAGCACAATCAAAGGAGAAGCCATTACCCCTGCAACAAGGAAGCTTGTCAGGGCGATAGCACCGTTGAGTACCGCATAAGGCAACTGGGTTCTAAAGTGCTCATACTGCTCACAACCCGCACCAGTGGAAGACAAAATAGTAGTTTCCGAAATTGGTGAACAATGGTCACCAAATAAACCACCTGATAGTACCGCACCAATACACACCAACAATGGCGCATCAATCGCGACAGCGGTTGGAATGACCAATGGCATCATGATGGCAAAAGTGCCCCACGACGACCCTGTGGCAAAAGAGATAATACCCGCCAATAGAAACGCCACGGCAGGCAATAGCCAGTATGGGAAGCCAGCTTGTGCTTGCTCTGCAATGTAGGCCGCAGCGCCCAGCTCTTTACCTACGGAGCTTAATGCCCAAGCCAGCACCAAAATCACCGCAACAGACATCATGTTCGACATCCCTTTTAGGTAAACCTGAATGCCATCAGAGAGCTTTCTCACACCGTAAAACGCCATCAAACTAATTAGGGTAATTGCAGCAAAGAAATACGCCGACGACAATGCAGCACGGAAGGTGGAGCCTGCCACTTTCTGAAATGGAAAACCGTGAGGAACCAATATTGAACAAAGCACAACTAGCATGACAAGCAGCGGTGCCCAAACAAAACTTGTTTTTGCATTTTTATGCTCAAACACATTTAATGAATCTTGCACTTTTCCAAAATCAGAACCTTGCTCGGCAAGCTGCTCGGCTTTCGCCATCGGACCAAAATCCAGTTTGAAGAAAGAGACAATCGGCACAATCGCGATCGCTAAAAAGGCATAAAACTGATAAGGAATCGCGCCAATAAAGGCATCCCAATCACTGATCCCCACATCCAGTGCTGCGAACTCTTTCTGAATCAATCCCATAATGTAAACACCCCAACCGATGAAAGGAATTAGGATAGCGACAGGTGAAGAAGTGGAATCGATGATAAAGGCAAGCTTCTGGCGAGAGACTTTCAGTTTATCAAAAAGAGGACGAAAGACAGGGCCAACAATTAACGGTGTACCAAGGTCTGAAAAGAAAATAACAACGCCGCCAAACCAAGCAGAGAGCTGCGCTTGGCATTTATTGGCAACCCATTGTGTGACCTTTTTAGCGAACGCCACACCACCGCCAGATTTCTCCATCAAGGCAACAAAGCCACCAATGAAAACCAAAAGAAGGATGACGCCCGCGTTGTAACTGTCAGTCAGTTGCGGCAACAGGTAACTTTTCATCAGCGCGCTAAACGAATCGAGCGGACCTTTGTCGACGAATGTACCTTCAAGCATAGCCACACCACTGACGACACCGGCAAAAAGACCGACGACAACGTTTCTTGTGGTTAGCGCAAGGACTAACGTAATAATAATGGGGATAAGGGAGGTAACTTCTGCCTGTTCCATAGCAATACCAATTTTAATATTTAAACACTAAAAATGAATATACATTCAACCATCTCGCATGTATATCTCTGCTAATAAAAAAGTTGAGATCTGCGTTCACACTTTTCAGGCATAAAAAAACCAGCCCGAAAGCTGGTTTTTAATTTGGTATATCTAACAGGAAATTATTCCCATTCGATTGTCGCTGGTGGCTTACCAGAAATGTCGTAAACCACGCGAGAAATACCGTCAACTTCGTTGATGATACGGTTAGAAACCTTACCTAGGAAGTCGTATGGTAGGTGTGCCCAATGCGCAGTCATAAAGTCGATAGTTTCTACCGCACGTAGAGAAACAACCCAATCGTACTTACGACCATCGCCCATTACACCTACAGAGCGAACTGGTAGGAATACCGTGAACGCTTGAGAGACTTTGTTGTATAGGTCTGCAGCGTGTAGCTCTTCAATGAAGATAGCGTCTGCACGACGTAGCAAGTCACAGTACTCTTTCTTGATTTCGCCAAGAACACGAACACCTAGACCAGGCCCCGGGAATGGGTGGCGGTAAAGCATGTTGTACGGAAGACCAAGCTCTAGACCGATCTTACGAACTTCATCTTTGAACAGCTCACGTAGTGGCTCAACAAGACCCATTTCCATGTCATCTGGAAGACCGCCCACGTTGTGGTGTGATTTGATCACGTGCGCTTTACCAGTCTTAGATGCAGCAGATTCGATAACGTCTGGGTAAATCGTACCTTGAGCTAGCCATTTCGCGTTTTTCAGCTTCTTAGACTCTTCATCAAATACGTCTACGAATACGTGACCGATTGTCTTACGCTTCTCTTCTGGATCCGACTTACCTTCAAGTGCTTTTAGGAAGCGATCTTCAGCATCAACTTTGATGATGTTCAGACCAAACTGGTCGCCAAACATATCCATTACTTGTTGACCTTCGTTTAGACGAAGAAGACCGTTATCTACGAACACACACGTTAGCTTGTCGCCGATTGCACGGTGAACCAGCATCGCTACTACCGATGAATCAACACCACCAGATAGACCTAGGATAACTTCGTCGTCACCCACTTGCTCTTTAATACGAGCAACCGCGTCTTCGATGATAGATTCAGAAGTCCATAGACGCTCACAGCCACATACGCCAAGAACGAAGTTCTCTAGCATTTGTAGGCCGCCTTTCGTGTGCGTTACTTCTGGGTGGAACTGTACGCCGTAGTACTTCTTCTCTTCGTTCGCCATCGCAGCGTACGGACATGTGTCTGTCTCACCGACTTTCACGAAGTCAGCAGGAATTTCTACTACTTTGTCACCGTGGCTCATCCACACGTCTTGGGTTAGCTCAAGATCTTTAAACAGTGCAGATTCACCAGAAACTTTAACTTGTGCGTAGCCGAATTCACGTTCAGTAGAACCCGCAACTTTACCACCTAGCTGCTCAGCCATAGTTTGCATGCCGTAACACACACCTAGTACTGGCACACCAGAGTCAAATACGTATTGAGGAGCGCGTGGAGAGTTGTCTTCCGTTACGCTTTCTGGACCACCAGATAGGATGATACCGTCTGGATTGAATTCACGAATATCCGCTTCTTCAACGTCCCAGCTCCACAGTTCACAGTAAACACCGATTTCACGTACACGGCGCGCTACTAGCTGAGTGTACTGAGAACCGAAGTCCAAGATCAGAATACGTTGGTCATGAATATTTTTAGTCATTTTGAGCAGTCTTATAAGCTAGGTTATTAAAACGGAGGCGAGTGTACTCGCCTCTTATTAATGCTTCAAGGAAAAAAGCAAACGTTTACGTCGGGTATATAGGTTTTATTTTTACAACAGTAAAAATTAACCGCGACGGTAGTTTGGCGCTTCCTTAGTGATTTGAACGTCGTGTACGTGTGATTCAGCCATGCCCGCACCTGAGATACGAACAAATTCAGCTTTAGTACGCATATCTTCAATCGTTGCAGAGCCAGTAAGACCCATGCTTGAACGTAGACCACCCATTTGTTGGTGTACGATTTCTTTTAGACGACCTTTGTATGCAATACGACCTTCGATACCTTCTGGTACTAGCTTGTCTGCAGCATTGTCAGACTGGAAGTAACGGTCAGATGAACCTTGAGACATCGCACCAAGAGAACCCATGCCACGGTAAGACTTGTAAGAACGACCGTTGTAAAGAATCACTTCACCCGGTGCTTCTTCTGTACCTGCGAACATTGAACCAACCATCACACAAGATGCGCCAGCCACGATTGCTTTACAGATGTCACCAGAGAAACGGATACCACCGTCAGCGATAACTGGAATGCCGAATGAGTTCGCCACTTCTGCTGCGTCTGCGATTGCTGTTACTTGAGGAACACCAACACCCGTTACGATACGAGTAGTACAGATTGAACCAGGGCCGATACCTACTTTCACTGCGCTAACGCCTGCTTCGATAAGTGCTTTAGCACCAGCACCAGTCGCAACGTTACCGCCGATGATGTCTAGATCTGGGTAAGCAGCGCGAGTTTCGCGGATACGGTTTAGTACACCTTCAGAGTGACCGTGTGAAGAGTCGATAAGTAGAACGTCAACGCCCGCTTCAACTAGAGCTGCCACACGCTCTTCGTTACCAGCACCAGCACCAACGGCTGCGCCAACACGAAGACGACCGCGCTCATCTTTACATGCGTTTGGTTTACGTTCTGCTTTGTGGAAGTCTTTCGCAGTGATCATACCGGTTAGTTGGAACTCATCGTTCACCACCAATACTTTCTCAACACGTGCTTCGTGCATCTTCTCTTGCACTTCTTCACGTGTTGCACCTTCTTTTACTGCTGCAAGGTTTTCTTTTGCTGTCATTACTGAAGACACTTTCTTAGAAAGGTCAGTAACAAAGCGCACATCACGACCAGTGATAATGCCTACAAGCTCGTTGTTCTCTGTGATTACAGGGAAACCAGCGAAGCCGTGTTTTTCAGTTAGAGCTACCACGTCAGCGATTGTCGCTTCAGGGTTTACCGTTACTGGGTCAGAAACAACGCCAGCTTCAAACTTCTTAACTTTACGAACTTCAGCAGCTTGCTTCTCAATAGACATGTTTTTGTGGATAAAGCCAATGCCACCCTCTTGCGCTAGCGCGATAGCTAGACGAGCTTCAGTAACAGTGTCCATAGACGCTGAAATCATTGGGATGTTTAGGGTGATGTTCTTGGTCAACTGAGTGCGAAGATCAGCTGTGTTTGGGAGAACAGTGGAGTGAGCTGGCACGAGTAGTACGTCATCGAATGTCAGCGCTTCTTTGGCAATTCTTAGCATTTGCAATATCTCACAATTAGAGGAGTAGAAAGAACAATCCAATCTCATCGTTTCGCATAATGAGGGTAACCAATTTTAGGTTGTTGGCTACATTTGGATTAGATATTGCGGAGGGATTATACGGTTAACGCAATCGCTTGACCACAAATTTTTTAATTTTTTTCTTGCAATTACCCCCTTGATATGTATTATATTGCCGCTAATTTCCATACTCACGTCTACGGAATTAGCTGTGCTCTCCCAGACCAATCAAAACATCTTCACTGTTTCTCGCCTCAATGCCGAAGTGCGTCTGCTGCTCGAAAACGAAATGGGGATCGTCTGGCTTGTCGGAGAGATATCCAACTTCTCAGCTCCAGTCTCTGGTCACTGGTACCTCACTCTTAAAGATTCTCGCGCTCAAGTTAAATGTGCCATGTTTCGTGGTAACAATCGTCGCGTCACTTTCAAACCTGCTAACGGCAATCAAGTTCTAGTTAAAGCACGTCTGTCTCTGTATGAGCCGCGTGGTGACTATCAATTGATCATTGAAAGCATGCAGCCAGAAGGCGATGGTCGTCTGCAGCAAGAGTTCGAAGCCCTTAAGATGAAACTGGCAGCAGAAGGTTTGTTTGCTCAAACTAATAAGCAGCCTTTACCTGAGCACCCAAAACGCGTTGGTGTGATCACCTCGAAAACCGGTGCCGCACTGTACGATATCCTAGATGTATTGAAACGCCGAGATCCTTCTCTACCCGTGGTGGTTTACCCAACCATGGTGCAAGGTGAAGAAGCAGCCATTCAAATGGCGCAGGCAATCGGCCGTGCAAACAGTCGTGATGAATGTGATGTATTGATTGTTGGTCGTGGTGGCGGTTCGTTAGAGGACCTTTGGTGCTTTAACAACGAAATCCTTGCTCGCACTATTGCTGCAAGCCAAATTCCGATCATCAGTGCAGTTGGTCATGAAGTTGACGTAACAATTGCTGACTTTGTTGCGGACATTCGAGCTCCGACGCCATCAGCGGCGGCTGAATTGGTAAGCCGCGATAACAGCCACAAAGATCAAGCTTTGGTGACTCGTCAACATAAGCTAGCCAGTGCAATGCGTTACTACCTAGCGCAACAAAAACAGCAATCGGCTCAACTGATGCACCGTTTAGAGCGCCAGCATCCAAGCTATCAATTGCAGCGCCAGACACAACAACTTGATGAGCTGGAGATGCGCCTGCAACGCGCAATGCAACGATTTATCACAACGCGCCAACAAGCCGTTGAGCGCAAACATCATCGCCTACAACTGAACTCACCAGTAAAGCGCTTGGCTGAGCAGAAGTCGAAGCTTGACCGAGTTGAGCAAAAATTGCTGGATGCGATGGACCGTAAGTTACTGACCATGCGCCATCAACTGGCAATTGCGGCAGAGAAGCTAGATACGGTAAGCCCACTGGCAACGCTAAAACGTGGTTACTCGATTACTCAAACTGAGCAAGGTCAGGTTGTTACCCAGGCGAAAGATGTGAAAACGGGCGACGTATTGGTCACCCGCTTATCTGATGGTGAGCTTCGCTCTACCGTTAACTGATTTTTTGAAACTCAAATCGAACTCGTGATTTCGATTTGAGTTCATTACAACTGTTGCAAAAGTAGTTTGCCGCGCCACAAGCCTGTAGTTTCTCCAACTCAGCATCGCAATCTGGACAAAATCCCACTTTCTTATAATCCGACTCACACTTATTGCAATGGTATTGCCCTGTCCATTCCAATTCGATGTCGCATGTTGGGCAAATATTCGGTTGCATGGTTACCCCTAAAAACGCAATTCATTGACTTACAGTCTAATCATAAGCCAGCTTAGTGCCTTGATCTTAATCACGCTCGTTTGGCGCGTTTGTTCTGATACATAGCAACATCGGCTTGTTGAATAAGCTGCTGTAATACTGCTCGCTCACTGGCAGTACTGCAAGCCGCACCAATACTGGCTTTTACTTTATACTCTTCAAGTTGACACACTTGGTTAAGCTCATCTTCTAAGCGCTCGACAAAAGATTGATAAGTATGCTGATTTGGGAAACAGCAGAAACCAACAAACTCATCGCCACCATACCGCCCTATTACGGAACATGAACGAAACGCCTGCTTCAAGTACTCAGCCACTAGCACCAAGACTTGGTCACCAGTCTCATGACCAAAACGATCATTGATGTACTTAAACTCATCAATATCAACAAAAAAACATCCAACCACAGCATTGCGACCACATTTACCGTTAATTTTTCGGTCAACTTCCGTCAATAACGCTCGTCGATTGAAACAGTGCGTGAGTGGATCTCGACTGGCATGAAAATGCAGTTGTTCTTCTAAACGATACTTCTCTAATGCTACCGCATACAAAGCAGCCAACATTTCGAGCACTTCGAGCTCATAGGGATGCGGCTCAGAAGGCGTATTGCTGTATACAGCGAATGTCCCCAACACATAGCCATCCGAAGCAATGATCGGAACAGACCAACATGCACGGAGTTGAGCCTGCTGAGTCAGTTCAAGGAAAGGTGCCCAGTTAACATGGTGATCGATATCGCTGACAACGACGGTTTGCTTCAAAAACGCAGCAGCGCCGCATGATCCTATTTGCGGCCCAATCGCAACCCCTTCAATCGCTTGATTGTAGAAATCAGGTAAATGCGGGGCAAATTCCAAATGCAATGTGTTGGTATCGGGGTGCAATCGTAAAATGGAAGCTTGCCTCTTCCCAAATAGGCGTTCACTTAACTTGATAACTTCATGATTGAGACTATCGCGTTCCATTCCCAGAGCAAGCTTACCTAAAAGACGATTGACTGCTCGGTGAGCATCTAACAGTCTATCTTTGTCCATTGTGGTGTATTCACATCGTTATTATGTTTGTTAGCCTGCAATATAATAAATCTATAAATATGGCACAGGTAACTAAATTACATTATACGAACGCGACACTATAAAAGATCGTATGCTGATCTTCGGATATTTCCCTTTTGATCAGCGATCACCCCTTAAAAGAATATTTATATAACCACATACCGAAAGCATAAGTTACATATTCTGCCTTTCAATTTAAAACGGAACTAAAAACCGCACACCCAATAAAAAACCAAGACATACGGGATTTAATAAAAAGATCAAAATCTAAATTTAGCGTATTACATCGGTGTGCATTTCAATTGTCTGTGGGTCTATTTCCACCAGTGTTACTTGGATAGAACCAAAGTCACTTAAATGGCTCGCATGCGTTCCCCCACAAGGGATGACCGCGATTTCACCTTCACCTAAATCACACTGCCAGTAACGTGAATCGGTAAGGTGTTCACCATGACAATCGATGGTGATCGCCATGTCTCTTTTTAGCCAATCTTTCAACAGAACATTCACCTGTTGTTCGATGCTTTTCAAGTCAGACAGCATATCTGCACTGTTTAGCCCTCTTTTACGAAGAGTTTTGCCTAAACGATAGGTATCCAGACATTTATCCGGGGTAACAAAGCTGGTCTCTTGGGCGTAGCTATTGAAATCGTAATTACCGTGTGGGTCTTTGCGGTCAGCGTCTTTACGCCAATAGTTTTGCGCCAGCACTTTATTGAGCGCAAGGTATGCAATGTGCCCTGCGCTATGTCCACGGCTTAACGACAACTGGTACTCTTTGTCGACTTCCAATAATGCAGTATCACCAGCCTTAATAGCATCAGTTCGTGACAATACGTGCACCACCACAAATGCCCAGCCTTCCGTATCGCGTTTTACAGGAATTGCTGTACCGACATGCAATTCTCCACTTGCAAGCTCTACCGCTCCAACTTGGCAATCCGCTACTTCATAGCTTATGCCCTTGATAGTGAGCGTACCTTTGTCTGCTGGATGATCAGGCCAAATGTGGCTGACAGGATGGAAAGGTGTGATTTCTGTAAGTACATAAGTCACTTCTTCTGTAGAGTGAACAAGTTGCACTGGCGCTTCCAGTCGCCAAGTTTGATGACAGAAGCGCGTCTTGGTAGCTGTGATGGTCATGGTCTTCATACTTCTAATACATTGCTTAGAGCAAAATTCTGCTGATAAAAAAATACCCAAGTCGAAACTTGGGTATTCATAAAATCTTAGGCGATTACTTGTTGCGGTTCTTCACTGCAGACATCATACGCTTGCGCTTACGCTCTTGAGATAGCGTTAGCTTGTTTGTACGGTTCTCGTACGGGTTGTCGCTGTTCTGGAAGTTAATACGGATTGGTGTACCCATGATTTCCAGAGACTTACGGAAGTAGTTCATCAAGTAGCGCTTGTACGAATCTGGTAGATCGCGAACCATGTTACCGTGAACAACCACGATTGGTGGGTTGTAACCACCCGCGTGCGCATACTTCAGCTTAATACGGCGGCCACGAACCATTGGCGGTTGGTGATCGTCTGTTGCCATCTTCATGATACGAGTCAGAACAGAAGTACCAACACGTGTCGTTGCCGACTTGTACGCTTCTTGAATCGATTCGAACAAGTGACCAACACCTGTACCGTGAAGCGCAGAGATAAAGTGAATGCGAGCGAAGTCAACGAAACCTAAACGGCGGTCGAGTTCTTTCTTCACGTTCTCTTTCACTTCGTTATCTAGACCATCCCACTTGTTCACTGCTAGTACGATTGAACGACCAGCATTCAATGCGAAGCCAAGTAGACTCAGGTCTTGATCAGAAATGTTTTCACGTGCGTCGATAACCAATAGAACCACGTTTGCATCTTCTACGGCTTTCAGTGTTTTAACAACAGAGAATTTCTCTACTGTTTCGTTGATACGACCACGGCGACGTACACCAGCAGTATCGATCAATACGTACTCACGACCATCACGTTCCATTGGAATGTAGATTGAGTCACGCGTAGTGCCCGGCATGTCGTATACCACAACACGCTCTTCACCAAGAATACGGTTTGTCAGTGTCGATTTACCAACGTTTGGACGACCAATGATCGCCAGTTTGATTGGCTGGTCTTGTAGACGTTTGAACTCTGCTTCTGCGTCTTCTTCGGTGTAATCTTCAACCGCTAGCTCTTCATCTTCGAATTCAGTTAGATCTTCAATCTCACCGTCTTCTGATTCACTTGCCAGTAGATCATCAAAGAATGGCGCTAGAGCACGCTCAAGTAGCGCAGTTACACCACGACCGTGTGCTGCAGCAATTTGGTACATATCGTCAACACCAAGTTGCCAGAAGTCGGCACAAGCTGCGTCGGCATCAATACCATCGATCTTGTTTACTACCAGCATTGCTGGCTTTTCGATTTTGCGCAGGTGCGCAGCAATCGCTTCATCCGATGGCGTTAAGCCAGCGCGACCATCAACAAGGAACAGTACTACGTCAGCTTCATCAATCGCAGCGAGCGATTGTTCTGCCATCTTCGTTTCTACGCCTTCTTCTGTGCCATCAATACCACCGGTATCGATAACGATGAATTCGTGTTCTTCACCAAGGCGAGCTTGGCCATATTTACGGTCTCGCGTTAGGCCAGGGAAGTCCGCAACCAACGCGTCACGTGTGCGTGTCAATCGGTTAAATAGTGTAGATTTACCTACGTTCGGACGCCCTACTAGAGCAACAACAGGTACCATAACAACCTCTACAATAATCTTTCTTCTGTAGTTATAGGTAACGACTTGCTCGATGCCAAATCAAACCAGCTTTTTACCTATAACCACGTCAGGAATAACGGTTAATAAATAATAATTTCAAACAACAAAACGGCTCCTAACTGTTACCAGCCAGGAGCCGAATGTGAATTATATCACGATATTATTCGTTAATGGTTAGTTTCTTTACATCGCCATTGCGAGTTGTAATCACGTAACCATCAGACAATAACGTCGGACCAACAGCAAAACCACTGTCATCGACATATTGTTGTGCAACGAATTCGCCTGTAGAGCGATCGATCCAGTGTAGGTAACCCAATGTATCACCCACCACTAGGTAGTTATCAACGATAACTGGTGCAGTAAGCTGACGGTATTCCAGCTTGCTGTTTTCCCAAAGTTCAGTACCACTGCGCGCATCGACTGCCACTACATGATCTTTCTCAGTGATCACGAAAATACGGCTACCATCTGTCGCGATATCGTTCGCCGATGAGTAGTTGCGCTTCCAAATTGGGTTTGCGCTGCGCAAGTCGATAGCAATAAGCTGACCGTTATAACCGATGGTGAAAAGAGTGCCACCTAGAACAACCGGTGAAGAATCTACGTCTACCAGACGATCGATTTCCGTTGCACCTTTTGGTGTACCTACTGGTTGTTGCCAAATAAGCTGACCACGTTCAACAATCGCTGCTGCCAGTCGGCCGTTTGCCGTACCCCAGAATACACCACCACCGATCGCCGTTGGCGTGCTATCGCCACGTAGCGTTAGGTTTGGTACTTCGGTACTCAGTGCCCAGCGTTGTTCACCCGTGCTTTCATCTAACGCAATCAACGTGCCACGGCTCGTGTTTACGATGATCATGCCCGAATCCGCAACCGGTCGTGCTAGAACTTCACCACCAACTTCGATACGCCAAATGATTTCACCGGTTTCTTGGCTAAGTGCAATGACTTCACCATTTTCAGAACCGATGTACAGGTTACCGTAAGCGGCAGTGATGCCACCAGAAAGACGCGCAATCACATCTTCTTCTAGGTCAATTTGCCATTTTTGCTTACCGTTTTCTGGATCCAGCGCTTTAACTAGACCATCACGGCTTGCAACAAACAAAGTGTCATTTGCCACAACAGGCGACAGTTTTGAGAAATAGTGCCCTACGCCATCACCAATCGACGTCGACCATTTCGCGCTTGGCGTAAACTCGCTGTCTACCTGAGGTAGTGGAGCCATGACAATGGTATCTTCCTCGCCAGCACAACCAGCTAAGATTCCCACTGTTAATGCCCCTAACAAGGCTTTCTTAAAGACTCTTTTCATCCAATGCGGTCCTTATTTCGCCAAGTCGTCCAATTTCATTTGTAGCGTTGGGCTAGCGTCTGCAGCTTGTTGAGCTTCAGTGTACGCCGCGTATGCTGCTTCTTTGTCACCTTGACGAAGAGCGATATCACCACGCAGCTCAGCAATACGACCAGTCCATGCTGCATCAGTCACTTTGCCTAACTCAGCGTTTGCTGCGTCAAAGTTACCCATTTCTGCTTCAATGCGCGCAATACGGTAGCTGATAAGTGGAGATAGCGCGGCATCTTTGGTATTGCTTTGAGCCCATTTCAGTTGCTCAAGTGCAGCAGAAAGATCTTTCGCATCCACTTGTACTTTCGCTAGTTGAAGTGCTGCAAGTACTGAGTACTCTTTAACTTCGTTTGAGTCGATGAACGCTTGAATATCCGCTTGTGCGTCTGCACCTTTGGTTTGCAGAGCGTTCATTACTGTTGTGTAGCTTTGAGAAGCTGCTTCACTCGCCTGAATCACAGAATCCTGGTAGTAACGCCAGCCAAATAGACCACCTAAACCAACAACCGCACCGATGATGACGGCTTTGCCGTTTTCCTTCCACCAGTCTTTAATGGCTTCAACTTGTTGTTCTTCAGTATCGTAAAGTTCCACTTCCTGTCCTCTTAAAACATGTAAATGACAGCGAGGCTGCCATTGTTCCTATTTCGGCGAAAGGCTCCTATCTTGGGAGCCTTACTATTACGAATTAGGGTTTAATCTTTAGCTTATTAAAAGACTTAAATCAGTGCTGCGATCTTCTCAGCAACTTCTGCTTGGTTGTAAGTCTCTTGCTCACCACCCACCAAGTCTTTTAGTACTACGGTGTTTTCTGCAACTTCATTTTCGCCCAGAACCAATGCTACTACAGCACCCACTTTATCTGCGCGCTTAAACTGTTTCTTGAAGTTACCACCACCGAAGTGGCTCATCACGCGAACGCCTGGGATTGCTTCACGAAGCTGTTCTGCTAGCTTCATACCCACCATCATTGTGCCTTCGCCTGCTGTCACTACGTAAACATCGACACTACGACGAACGTCTGTTAGCTCTAGTGTTTCTAGCATCAGTACAAGACGCTCTAGACCCATAGCAAAGCCCACAGCTGGTGTTGCACTGCCGCCTAATTGCTCTACAAGACCATCGTAACGACCACCGCCACATACTGTGCCTTGAGCACCTAGGCTCTCAGTGATCCACTCAAATACCGTGCGGTTGTAGTAATCCAGACCACGAACTAGACGCTCGTTAACTGTGTATTCGATACCTGCAGCGTCTAAAAGTTCACATAGACCTGCGAAGTGTGCTTTAGATTCTTCACCTAAGTACTCAGAAAGACGAGGTGCATCACCTAAAATAGCCTGAACTTCAGGGTTCTTCGTATCCAGAACTCGCAGTGGGTTCGTGTGCATGCGACGCTTACAATCTTCGTCTAGCACATCGATATGTTGCTCAAGGAATGCAACCAGTGCCGTGCGGTAGTCTGCGCGGTCTTCTTGAGAACCGATAGAGTTAAGCTCAAGACGAACATGTTCATTGATACCCAGCTCACGCCATAGACGTGCTGTCATCATGATAAGCTCAGCATCAACATCTGGACCATTTAGACCGAACACCTCAACACCACACTGGTGGAATTGACGGTAACGACCTTTCTGCGGACGCTCGTGGCGGAACATAGGGCCCATGTACCATAGACGTTGTTCATCACGGTTAATCAGGCTGTTTTGAATACATGCACGTACACAGCCCGCCGTACCTTCAGGGCGAAGAGTTAGGCTGTCTCCGTTACGATCATCAAAGGTGTACATTTCTTTTGAAACGACATCAGTCTCTTCACCAACCGCGCGGCTGAATAGGTTTGTTTCTTCAACGATTGGCATGCGCACTTCGTTGTAGCCGTATGCGCTCACAGTACTTTTTACTGCGTTTTCAAGTTTCTGCCACAGCGGAGACTGAGTTGGAAGGCAGTCGTTCATGCCTCGGATTGCTTGGATTTTCTTTGCCACAATTATTACCGTCGCTTAGTAACCCGAGCACACTTAGCGTGCTCAAGCTATGAGATTAATCTTCTTGTTTGATATCGATGCGGTTAGCTTGGTCTAATACAGACGCTTTCGCACGGATTTTCGCTTCTAGCTGGTTCACTAGATCATCGTTGTCGAAACGCTCTTTCTGACGTTTGCCGTCTTCGTAGAATGCGCTCTTCTTGTTGCTGCCAGCTAGGCCTAGGTGTGAAACCTCAGCTTCACCAGGGCCGTTTACGACACAGCCGATGATAGACACATCCATAGGTGTGATGATGTCTTCTAGGCGCTCTTCTAGTGCGTTCACTGTATTGATCACGTCGAATTCCTGACGTGAACAGCTTGGACAAGCAATAAAGTTGATACCTCGTGAGCGAATACGCAGAGACTTAAGAATATCAAAGCCAACTTTGATCTCTTCTACCGGATCTGCCGCCAACGAGATACGCAGCGTATCACCGATGCCTTCAGCCAAAAGCATACCAAGACCAACCGATGATTTCACTGCACCAGCGCGAGCACCACCCGCTTCGGTGATACCAAGGTGCAAAGGTTGGTCAATCTGTTTGGCCAATAGACGGTATGAATCCACCGCTAGGAACACATCTGACGCTTTCACACTGACTTTGAACTGGTCAAAGTTAAGACGGTCTAGATGATCCACGTGACGCATCGCCGACTCGACCAATGCCTCTGGCGTTGGCTCACCGTATTTCATCTGCAGATCTTTTTCCAAAGAACCGCCGTTTACACCGATACGGATAGGGATGTTTTTGTCACGGGCACAATCAACAACAGAGCGAATACGCTCTTCGTTACCGATATTGCCTGGGTTGATACGCAAACAATCAACACCGTACTCGGCCACTTTCAGGGCAATACGGTAGTCAAAGTGAATGTCCGCAACTAACGGCACAGACACTTGCTGTTTGATGAGCTTAAAGGCTTCCGCAGCATCCATAGTAGGAACAGAAACACGTACAATGTCTGCACCCACTTTTTCTAATGCTCGGATTTGTGCGACTGTGGCTTCCACATCAGTCGTGCGAGTGTTTGTCATTGACTGTACTGCAATTGGTGCAGCATCACCAATTGGCACATCACCCACATAAATACGCGTCGATTTACGACGAATAATTGGAGATTCGTGTTGCATAATATTTATAACGGTAAAGTGAATCTAGCTACTTTGCCTGAAGTATACCCAGAAAGGTCGACAGGTTCACTTGCAAATGTCATTGTGACGCCTTCAGGTGCGCCTAATATCACTTTAAACGGTGCTTTTCCGGCAAGTTCTACGTCTTGGCCCGGTTTACGAGTACCGCTTACTAACGTTTTGCCATTCGCGTCTTTGACTTGAATCCAGCAATCCGCTTTGAATTTCATAGTTAGCAGTGTCATGCCTTCTGGCACAACTGGGGCTGCTGGTTCTTCTGCCTCTTGCGCGTCTTCAATCACCGCGACAGGTTCTTGAGTGGCTTCTTCTGTCACTTCTGCCGCTACTGCAGCAACGACTGGCTCTGTCACATCACCCGCCGCACTCATCGCCGTATCAGCTTCAGAAACCACGGTTAGCGCAGCCGATACTGGCGCAATCTCAGCAGGAGTGCTAGCAATAAGCTCATCGGCACTCATTTGGTCGATGTCTGCATCATCAGCAACTTGCTCTGTTTCCGCAGTTTCTGCACTTAACTGCGCAAGGCTGTTTTCTTGTTGGTTCTGCCACCACCATGCCCCCGAAATACCGGTGATCACGATAGCAATCGCCCAAGTGAGTAACATGATGCGGCTGTTGTGTTTCTCGTGTTTGGTTTTACGAGAGAAACTCTGCATCTCTGTCTCTTGTGGCTTAACATGCACTTCAGATGTCTGCTCTAAAGCTGCCAAAACAATCTTTTCATCAAGGCCAACAAGCTTGGCATAAGAACGCAAGTACCCACGTGTAAACGTTGTCACCTGTTGCTCTTCAAATCGATTGTTTTCAATGTCTTCAATAACAGAAACGCGAAGTCTAAGGCGATCAGCAACGTGCTTCTGAGTCATGCCTAGAGATTCGCGTTTGTTTTTAAGTAACGTGCCCGCTTCCATCGAAAGTGGCACTTCATTGGTTTTTTCGTATTCTGTCATAATGGCGGTATTTAATCTGTTTGGTGGCTAACGCAGTTATTTATTTTCGTTTTTGTTCTAATTAAGCCTTACTTAAAGATAGCTAGCCTAAACGCGTTAACCAAAATAATCTTTTAGAAATTCTCAGTAGTCAGAGTAAGAATGCTCGTTTTGCAATGGTTCAGCAAAACGTATTGGAAAAATACTGAGAATAGTCAGAGTCGTAGTTTTATTTCACTTACCATGATAAGCGAATGTTTAACGAAGACAAAAACTCTTTGCTCTCAAATTAACAGATAGCTCAAGCTTTTGTCCAAAAATTGACACAGTAACGCGAAATTATCGCCGATACGATTGTCAGTGTCAGATTACATTCCACCTTCGAAAAACAAAATAGCCAGAGCAAAAGGCTCTGGCTATTTTTCTATTCTTTGCGAATTACACCGCTTTTACGTCGATGGTTTCTGCACCACGTGCTGCTTTTAAAGCTGCGGTACGTTTTGTGCGGTCAATAACATCACCAACCAACTGACCACATGCTGCATCGATATCATCACCGCGCGTTTTACGAACCGTTACTGTGTGCTCGTATTGCATTAGCGTTTTCTGGAAACGGTCAATGCGCGAGTTACTTGGCTTCTTGTAAGGAGAACCCGGGTACGGGTTAAACGGAATCAGGTTGATCTTACATGGGGTATCTTTCATCAATTCAGCCAATTCACGTGCGTGGTCCATGTCATCGTTCACATGATCAAGCAGTACGTACTCAACGGTTACTTTACCGCGGTTCGCATTTGAAGACGCAATGTAACGACGAACAGACGCTAGGAAGTCTTGGATATCCCAACGGTCGTTGATTGGCATGATTTGGCTACGTAGTTCGTCGTTTGGCGCGTGTAGAGAAATCGCCAATGCGACGTCGATTTTGCCCGTCATCTGATCAAGACCAGAAACCACACCTGAAGTTGATACGGTTACACGACGTTTAGAAAGACCGAAACCCAGATCATCAAGCATGATTTCTAGTGCTGGGATTAGGTTCTTCATGTTAAGAAGTGGCTCACCCATGCCCATCATCACTACGTTAGTGATTGGACGACGGCCTGTTTCTTTCTGCAAACCGATTTCACGTGCTGCACGCCATACCTGACCAATGATTTCAGATACTTTTAGGTTACGGTTGAAGCCCTGTTGTGCTGTTGAACAGAACTTACATTCCAACGCGCAACCTACCTGAGAAGACACACACAAGGTTGCTCGGTCATCTTCTGGGATGTAAACCGTTTCTACGTCTTGGTCACCAACCTTCATCGCCCACTTGATTGTGCCGTCTGAAGAGTGCTGAGCTTCTGCCACGGTAGGTGCTTTGATTTCACACTTGTGCTGCAGTTTTTCACGTAGCTTCTTGTTGATGTTCGTCATGTTGTCGAAGTCATCAACACCGAAATGGTAGATCCACTTCATAACCTGATCAGCACGGAACGCTTTTTCGCCTAGCTCATCCGCGAAAAATTGACGCATGCCCTTGCGATCAAAGTCGAGTAGATTGATTTTTTCAGTGGTCATGTTGCCTCTCAATGACTGAAACAAGAATAAGGGCGCGAATTGTACAGCCTTTATGCAGCTACAACAAGGGCTGTAAGACCCTGACTTCGCTAAGGCATTAAAATCTTAATGATTAAATTTTAGCCAATCATTCTTCTTCACTCTTTCTGAGTAACGGATAATAAAAAGCCCCGGAAAAAAACGAGGCTTGGTAATCAAACTAGTACAAGATTAACGAGGGCAAATCTCTGACTCTGGGAAGAAAAACTCGATTTCACGAGCCGCTGATTCAGGACTGTCTGAACCATGAACAGAGTTATGACGCATGCTCAGTGCGTAATCTGCACGGATTGTACCGCATGCCGCTTCTTCTGGGTTTGTTTTGCCCATTAGCTCACGGTAACGAGCGATTGCATCTTCACCTTCAAGAACCTGAACCATGATAGGGCCAGATGTCATGAACTCTTTCAGTGCAGGGAAAAAAGGTTTGCCTTCATGTTCTGCGTAAAAACCGCTCGCCTGTTCTTCTGTCAGATGAACCATTTTTGCAGCAACAATACGCAGACCCGCCTTTTCGATACGGTGGTAGATTTCACCAATCAGATTGCGTTCTACAGCGTCAGGCTTAACAATTGAAAACGTTCTTTCTAGAGCCATAAGGTTTCCTTTTTGTACTTGTAATAATAGTTTTATATGAGTGACTTGCGTCTCTCTAAGTTATACCAGTACAGACAGGGTGTCTGCACTGGTAAAAGTGTTATTTTGCGGCTTGTTCGTTCAGGAAACGAGCAAGTGTGCGGACACCCATGCCTGTCGCGCCAGCAGCCCATTTATCAGACGCTGACTTACGGTACGTGCCTGCACAGTCAAAGTGCAACCAACCTTTCTTGTAATCTTCAACAAAGTAAGACAAGAATGCCGCCGCTGTACTTGCGCCTGGCGAGTAATCACCAGAACTGATGTTAGATAGGTCAGCAAAGTTTGATGGCAGCATGCCACGGTGGAAATCAGCAAGAGGCAGTGGCCATAGACCTTCTTTCTCTTGGTTTGCCGCCGTTAGCGCTTGATGAGAAAGCTCATCATCAAAGCTCATCAGTGCATGGTAGTCATTACCTAGTGCATTCTTCGCTGCGCCCGTAAGGGTTGCACAGTCAATGATCAGCTCAGGGTTTTGTTCACTAGCGTAGATAAGACCATCAGCAAGAACCAAACGACCTTCTGCGTCAGTGTTCATGATTTCTACTGTCTTACCATTTTTGTAAGTGATGATGTCGCCAAGCTTAAGTGCACGACCCGAAACCATGTTTTCTGCACAGCAAAGGATCAGTTTTACACGCTTGTTAAGGCCGCGAAGAATAGCAAGACCAAGACCGCCGGTAATCGTACCTGAACCGCCCATATCCGCTTTCATTGCTGTCATGAAGTTTGATGGCTTAAGGCTGTAACCGCCTGAATCAAAGGTGATGCCTTTACCCACTAGACACGCAAACACTGGTGCGTTTTCATCGCCTGTTGGGTTGTAATCAAGTTGCAGCATTGCTGATGTGCGCTCAGAGCCGCGACCCACTGCATAAATGCCTTCCCAACCTTCTGACAACAGGTCTTTATCTTTAACGATGCGAGCCGTTACTGTGCCTTGTGGTGCGATTGATTTGATGAATTCAGCCGCCATGGTTGCCAATTGACGTGGCGCCACTTCTTCAGCTGTTTTGTTGATGATATCGCGAGTAAAGTCCGTAGAAGTGATACGAGCGTGCAGCTCTGCTTGGTCTTGCTCAGATAGCGCAACCCACTCTAGCGTGCCGTGTTTTTTCGGGTTGCGGTAACCTTGGTGGAATGCCCAAATGCTCTCCAAATCCCAGTTATCACCAGCAAGTAAAATTGAACGAATTCCTTGGCCATCGAGTTGACGCGCTGCACGTTGAATCGCACCAAGATCGTGACCTTCACCTAGGTGAATGGTTGCGCCATTCTCAGCGAAAGAAAGCAGTGCTTTGTCGCCCCAATGTGGTGCCGCTGGTTCTTGGCTTAGAAATACAGACATCTGTGTAGACATGGTTTCTCCTTGTCTTATAACGGCGTTGCCTACGCCTCTTCTTTTTTAATAACTACCGGATGTTAGCATTATGTAGGGTAAAAATGTCAACTTGATAAAAAAACGGACCTTAAGGTCCGCTTTTTTTAGTGAGAATTGTTAACTCTGCTGCGTTTTACCGCCGAATCGAGCATTAATCCGCTTCGTCCATCCAACACAAGATGACCGCTTCTAGAATCTTTTCATTACAATGGTTTGGCTCATCGTCAAACTCATCCAATTCCATGATCCATTGGTGAAGATCGGTAAAACGTACGGTTTTAGGATCTAAGTCGGGAAACTTGTCACAAAGCTCAATCGCGATATCGCGAGAATCTGTCCATTTCATTGCTCGTCTTCCTTTTGCTTCGCCCCTATATTGGGGAGATAGTATTAGTGATCTTCCGACGCGTGGTTTAGCGTGTATTTTGGAATCTCAACAACCAAATCTTCATCCGCTACTTTTGCTTGGCAACCAAGACGAGATTCAGGCTCAAGACCCCATGCTTTATCTAGCATGTCATCTTCTAGCTCTTCACTCTCTTCTAGCGAATCAAAACCTTCACGAATGATCACGTGGCAAGTCGTACATGCACATGACTTTTCACATGCGTGTTCAATACCAATGCCATTTTTTAGCGCTACGTCTAGAACGGTGTCACCAGTGTTTGCTTCCAACACGGCACCCTCTGGGCACAAATCTTCGTGTGGTAATACAATAATCTTAGGCATAACTACTTATCTCTTATATATCATTAACTGACTGACCTGACAGTGCAGCTCGAATCGATTTATCCATACGGCGCGACGCAAAATCTTGGCTTGCTTTGTCGGTGTCTTTGATGCCTTGCTCGATGGCGTCTGCATCTTCGCCGTTGCGCAGTTCAATCAGCGCTTCAATCACTTTAACTAGGTCTTGTTTCTCTTGGTCTGATAGTAGTTCATCACCATCAGCTTGCATCGCTGCAATCAAGCCTTCAATCACACGATCCGCTTCTACGCGCTGCTCAGCCAATGCACGAGCCTGCATATCTTCTTTCGCGTAAGTCATCGAGTCACGCAGCATGTTTGCGACTTCATCATCGCTTAGGCCGTAAGAAGGTTTCACTTGGATTTCAGCCTGAACACCCGTGCTCTTTTCCATCGCGGTGACAGACAATAGACCATCAGCGTCCACTTGGTACGTCACGCGAATGTGCGCAGCACCTGCCACCATTGGTGGAATGCCTTTCAATGAGAAACGAGCCAATGAGCGGCAGTCATCCACCATTTCACGCTCACCTTGTACGGTGTGAACGCTCATTGCTGTTTGACCATCTTTGAACGTCGTAAATTCTTGTGCGCGAGCTACAGGGATGGTGGTGTTACGTGGAATGATTTTCTCAACCAAACCACCCATGGTTTCAATACCAAGGGACAAAGGAATAACGTCCAGAAGCAACATTTCCGAGTCAGGCTTATTGCCCGCCAGGATATCTGCTTGAATACCTGCGCCGATTGCAACTACTTCATCTGGGTTAATGCTTGTCAGTGGTGTACGACCGAAGAATTCACCGACCATTTCACGTACAAGCAATGTGCGTGTTGAACCGCCGACCATGACCGCTTCAAGTACATCTTCCGCATCCACATCCGCATCTTTCAGCGCACGACGGCAAGACATTAGGGTTTTCTTCACTAGCGGACGAATCAGATCTTCGAACTGTTCGCGAGTCACTGAGCCTTTCCAGCCAAATACATCAACATCAACGCTGTCTTGCTCAGAAAAAGCAATCTTAGTTGCTGTTGCAATGTTCAGTAGTGCACGGTTTTTCTCAGCAGAAAGCGGCGCTTCTAGACCAGCCTGCTCCATTAGGTAATCCGCTAATAGGTGGTCAAAATCATCGCCGCCTAGCGCAGAGTCACCGCCTGTTGCTAATACTTCAAATACACCTTTCGACAAACGTAGGATAGAGATATCGAATGTACCACCACCTAGATCGTAAACCGCAATCACGCCCTCTTGACCAGAGTCTAGACCGTAAGCGATCGCTGCAGCTGTCGGCTCGTTAAGCAGACGCAGTACATGAAGACCCGCCAATTTCGCCGCATCTTTTGTACCAGCACGTTGAGCATCATCAAAGTAAGCAGGAACAGTAATAACGACACCAGCTAACTCGCCACCTAGAGTCTCTTCTGCACGTTTGCCTAGTGATTTAAGAATGTCAGCAGACACTTCAATCGGGTTCTTGTCACCTTGCGCAGTTTGCAGAATAGGCAGACCGTTGTCGCTTTCTTTAAATTGGTAAGGCAAAGATGGGTAGCGAGCTTGAATGTCTTTTAATGAACGACCAATTAGACGTTTTACCGAAATAATGGTGTTTTCTGGTTCTTGCTCTGCTTTTGCTTTAGCCTCGTAACCAACTAACGCCGTATCTTGTGCGTAGTTCACCACAGACGGCAAAATGCTACGACCTTGGTCATCTGTCAGTGTTTTTGCGTCGCCGCTGCGAACAGATGCAACCAAAGAGTTGGTGGTACCTAAGTCGATACCTGCTGCTAACTTGTGCTCATGAGGTGCCGAGCTTTGGCCCGGTTCTGCGATTTGAAGTAGTGCCATGATGGGTCCTTGTCGCGCTAACTAGTCGAGGAGTTTATCTTCAACCAGTTCAATTTCGTTCTTTAGCTTGGCAATGAATTTGAGTTTACGAACTCGGTCTGCAGCTTCCGCCCAAAGACCTTGGTCAAGTTCTTGTTCTACACTCGCCAAATGCTGTTTGTACATTTTGCTGACCTTAGAATCGAAGTCAAAAAGCGCTGATTCAGGATCAGAGCTGTCAGCAATGTCTTCCAGTTCTTCACGCAATTCCATTTGCTCCATTAAGAACATCGGGTCTTGCATGGTTTGTTGCTCACCACGAATTTCTGTGCCGTTTTCTGCCAGAATGTATTCAGCGCGAGAGATAGGATGCTTAAGTACTTGATACGCATCGTTGATTTGCGCTGCTTTTTGGACAGCCATCAAGCGGTCGCGCTCAGAGGCGGTCGCAAAATTGTCTGGGTGGAAGCGTTTTTGTAGTTCTCGGAACTGAGAAGAAAGAAGGCTACCATCCAGCTGAAACTGACTTGGTAGCCCAAATAATTCAAAGTGATTCATTAAGATCGGGTCCTAGTAAAGCCTTCTGGACTCGTTTGTCCAGAAGGACAGTCAATTAGACGTTGAAGCTTTCACCGCAACCACATTCACTTTTTGCGTTAGGGTTGTTGAATTCAAAACCTTCATTCAACCCTTCCTTAACGTAATCCAACTCAGTACCGTCTAGGTATACCAAGCTTTTCTTATCAATGATGATTTTCACTTCAGACAGTTCAAAAACTTCGTCTTCTTCGTTTAGATCATCCACAAACTCAAGAACGTAAGCCATGCCTGAACAGCCTGTCGTCTTCACTCCAAGACGCAAACCGATACCTTTGCCTCGGTTATCTAGGAATGCTTTTACGCGACTTGCCGCTGATTCTGTCATTGTGATGGCCATACTGCACCTTAGTCTGTCTAAATTACGTTTTGGAATGGGAGCATTTTAAGGGCTCCCATTATATACGGAATAATTATTCCTGGTGTTTTTTCTTGTAGTCAGCAACGGCTGCTTTGATTGCATCTTCCGCTAGGATTGAGCAGTGTACTTTCACTGGTGGAAGCTCTAGCTCTTCTGCAATCTCAGAGTTTTTGATGGATGCCGCTTCGTCGATAGACTTGCCTTTTACCCACTCAGTTACTAGTGAGCTTGAAGCGATTGCACTACCACAACCGTATGTTTTGAATTTCGCGTCTTCAATGATGCCTTCTGGTGTCACTTTGATTTGAAGCTTCATTACGTCACCACAAGCTGGTGCGCCAACCATGCCGCTACCTACTGATGGGTCTTCTTTATCGAACGAACCAACGTTACGTGGGTTCTCGTAGTGATCAATTACTTTTTCGCTGTATGCCATGATAAATTACCTCGAATCCTCTATTCAGTCCGTGAGATTAATGGTGAGCCCATTCAACAGTGCTCAGATCAACCCCTTCCTTGTACATATCCCATAGAGGAGACATGTCGCGTAGCTTAGTCACTGCAACGCGGATTTGTTCAATTGCGTAATCAATTTCTGCTTCAGTCGTGAAACGACCAAATGAGAAACGTACTGAGCTGTGTGCTAATTCGTCGTCTAGACCAAGAGCGCGAAGAACGTAAGATGGCTCTAGGCTCGCTGATGTACAAGCACTACCAGAAGATACTGCTAGGTCTTTCAGTGACATCAGTAGAGATTCGCCTTCTACGAATGCAAAGCTCACGTTTAAGTTGTGCGGAACACGCTGCTCTAGGTCACCGTTCACCGTTACAGCTTCTAGATCTTTAACGCCATCTAGAAGACGGTTACGAAGTGCTAGCGCGTGATCGTAATCTTTTTGCATGTCTTCTTTCGCTACGCGGAACGCTTCACCCATACCCACGATTTGGTGGGTTGGAAGTGTGCCCGAGCGGAAGCCACGCTCATGACCGCCACCGTGCATTTGCGCTTCAAGACGGATACGAGGCTTACGACGTACGTAAAGTGCGCCAATACCTTTAGGACCGTATACTTTGTGCGCAGACAGTGAAATTAGGTCAACTTTCATTTCTTGAACGTCGATTGGCAGTTTGCCCGCAGACTGTGCAGCATCCACATGGAACACAATCTTACGTTCACGACATAGCTCGCCAATTGCTGCGATGTCTTGAATGACACCTATCTCGTTATTGACGTGCATGATTGAAACTAGAACAGTGTCTTCACGCATTGCTGCTTGAAGTTTGTTTAGATCAACCAGACCGTTTGATTCTGGCTCTAGGTAAGTCACTTCAAAGCCTTCGCGTTCTAGTTGACGACATGGGTCAAGTACCGCTTTGTGCTCTGTTTTACAAGTGATTACGTGTTTACCCTTTTTAGAGTAAAAATGTGCTGCACCTTTAATAGCAAGGTTGTCAGACTCTGTCGCACCAGATGTGAATACGATTTCGCGAGGATCTGCATTTAGAAGGTCAGCAATTTGCTCACGAGCAGTATCTACAGCTTCTTCTGCCTGCCAGCCGTAACGGTGCGAACGCGAAGCTGGGTTGCCAAATGTGCCATCCATTGTCATGTACTGAACCATTTTTTCAGCAACACGTGGATCTACTGGACATGTAGCGGAATAATCAAGATAAATCGGCAGTTTCATTCTCTACTCCAATGTAAAATGCTGACCGCTAAGAGCGGACGTTTACACCGATGGGCGCGGCGGTTGTATTTTTGTTTGAAAGCCCATGAGTTACCGCCAGATCAATGTCCTGACGGTCAGAAATTTCTAAAACTTCGTTGTCTGTCATTAGCTCACCGAGCGTAATGTTGTTCAAGAAGTCGCTAATACGAGAGCTCAGGTCACGCCATAGTGTGTGAGTTAAGCAACGAGTGCCACCTTGGCAATCGCCTTTACCTTGGCATTTGGTTGCGTCTACTGACTCATCAACCGCAGCAATCACAGTGCCAATGGCAATGCTGTGCGCGTCTGCACCAAGTCGGTAACCACCACCAGGACCACGAACGCTGGCTACAAGGCCTGCTTTACGCAATTTTGAAAAAAGCTGCTCTAAGTATGAGAGCGAGATACCCTGACGCTCTGAGATATCTGCAAGAGGTACTGGGTTTTGTTGCGAATGCAGTGCCACATCCAGCATGGCTGTCACCGCATATCTTCCTTTAGATGTAAGTTTCATACCACACCGTATCCACATGGTTTGTAATGATTAGGATTTTTCCATACCCGACTAAAACGGTCAAGTATTTATTTGACTATTTTAGTCAGGTATTCATCCTTACACCTAAGATGGTTATTATTTGTTCAGAGTTTCTTTTCGATCGCTGTCAAAACACCACGCAGAATATTCAATTCTTGCGCCTCTGGTCGTGCACGTGAGTACAAACGACGTAGTTTGTTCATCACCTGACCTGGCTGCTCTTTGTTGATAAATTGGGTATCAATCATCACCTTTTCAAGGTGCTCAAAGAACATTTCTAGCTCTTTATGGCGTGGGTACTCTTCAGGTTCACTTGGCGCGTATTGGCTTTGCTCTAGGTTGAGGTGTGCAACACGAACTTCATAGCTCAGCGTTTGTACCGCCATCGCTAAGTTGAGTGAACTGTATTCAGGATTAGCTGGAATGCAAACGTGGTAATGACACTTCTGCAATTCGTCATTAGTTAGGCCAGTTCTCTCACGGCCGAAGACTAATGCAACAGGGTGTTTTTGGCCTTCAACAGCAAATTTCTCACCACATTCGCGTGGCTCAAGCATTGGCCATTCAAGTGTGCGTGAACGAGCACTAGAACCGACGACAAGACCACAGTCTTCAATGGCTTCCTCTAGCGTACTTACGACTGTTGCGTTTTGAGCAATATCACCAGCACCAGCGGCAAGAGCAAGAGTTTGGTCATCCACTTCACATTGCGGATCCACCAATACAAGTTGGCTTAAACCCATGACTTTCATTGCTCGTGCAGCCGAGCCAATGTTGCCTGAATGAGAAGTCCCGACGAGTACGATTTTTACTTGATCCAACATCTGTGTTTGCTACCTGAATTAAAACCGAGGGATATTATCATAATTTTCTAATACACCCTATAGCGAAGCAGGTTTCTATTCGCATTCTCATCAATTGTTTTCCTCTCTATCGAGAGAGCTATCACAACGCCTTTCTCTAACGAGCAAAAAATAACCACTTCCCTTTTGCTTTGACTCTGGTATACTCGCCGCCGCTTTAAATTGTTCTTTAACATCCGTTGGGAAATTCGTATGCATCCAATGCTAAACATTGCTATTCGCGCTGCGCGAAAGGCAGGCAATCACATTGCTAAATCATTAGAAAACACAGATAAAATTGAATCTACGCTAAAAGGCACTAATGACTTTGTTACTAATGTAGACAAAGAAGCAGAAGCTATCATCATCGATACTATCAAGCACTCTTACCCAGAGCACTGCATCGTTGCTGAAGAAGCTGGTCTTATCGAAGGTAAAGATAAAGACGTACAATGGATCATCGACCCAATGGATGGCACTAATAACTTTGTAAAAGGTTACCCTACTTTCGCAGTATCTATCGCGGTTCGCTTCAAAGGTAAAACTGAAGTGGCTTGTGTATACGATCCAATGCAAAACGAGCTATTCACTGCACAACGTGGTGCTGGCGCTCAGCTAAACAACGCTCGTATCCGTGTTACTCAACTTAAAGACCTACACGGTACTGTTCTAGCGACTGGTTTCCCATTCAAACAGAAGCAACACTCTGAGTCTTACATCAAGATCGTAGGTTCTCTATTCACTGAGTGTGCTGACTTCCGTCGTAGCGGTTGTTCTGCTCTTGACCTATGTTACGTGGCTGCTGGCCGTGTAGATGGTTACTTTGAGCTAGGCCTAAAACCTTGGCAAATGGCTGCTGGTGAGCTTATCGCTCGTGAAGCTGGCGCAATCCTAACTGACTTCGCTGGCGGTACTGAGTACATGAAGTCTGGTAACATTGTTGCTTCTAGCGCTCGTGGCGTGAAATCTATCCTTAAGCACGTTCGCGAAAACGGCAACAGCGCGATCCTTAAGTAAGATTCTCAAGTCATACTAAGCCCGTCACGCTGATGACTTTTGAATAGCCCCGCTCATTGAGCGGGGCTTTTTTATATCGAACAATCTGCCTGTTTATAGAAACGGTCGTAGTCAGGTAAGTGGTCTATTTTTACGTGCTTAACCTTCCATACTTGTTCTTTCATTAGAAACTGCAACGAAACCGTGACTGGCTGGTATACATCACCAAAGCCGTTTACGGAAAGACACCCAACTCCTCCATTCTCACTGTATGCTTCAAAGTAAGACAGCTCCGTAACCAAACTTGATGGGATGGATGATAAAAATGGGAATTGATGACCAAATTTTATTGGATGAGACTGAATTTCTCGTTTTTCTTTGGCAGAAAGATCTAGCTCTGCAACCACCTTCAACACCTCGGCATATTGCATCTGATACAAGTCGTTTCTAATCGTTAGGTAGGTATCATAAAGCTGCCCGGAAACAGCAGGTGCATTCATGGTAACCAAGCAGAAAGAAAACAATCCGAACTTCATCATCATTTTCATATCGAGCTTTAAGAAGCCCAACTCTCCTATTGGCCTTGAAATAAAGCAACATAGCGATTCCTATTTCACCGTTCAAAATAGGTCACCAGAGCCTCGAAACAGTTCAAAGAAAATTGAAAGGCAGAATTTTAGATACAAAAAAACCGCTGACTGCTCAGCGGTTTTTGTTTTCGGTTCTCAATCTGCCTTATGGCATCTCGTCGAACTCTGCACCTTCTTTTTCTACTTGAGGTGGCATCAAGTGCTCTTTCTGGATACCCAGTTTTAGCGCAAGTGCTGATGCTACATAGATAGAAGAGTAAGTACCTACAGTGATACCTAGTAGAAGCGCGGTCGCGAAACCGTGAATCATCGCACCACCCTGCATGAATAGTGCAATAACCACGAACAATGTCGTACCAGACGTAATCAATGTACGGCTCAATGTTTGAGTGATTGAGGCATCCATGATGTCTGAAGGTTCACCCTTACGCATCTTACGGAAGTTTTCACGGATCCGGTCGAATACAACGATGGTATCGTTGAGCGAGTAACCAACTACCGTTAGTAGCGCCGCTACGATGGTAAGATCAACTTCGATTTGTAGGAACGAGAACACACCCAGTGTGATGATGATATCGTGTGCTAGTGCCATTACCGCACCAGCCGCTAGACGCCATTCAAATCGCATCGATACGTAGATCAGGATACAGATCAGCGACACAAGGATCGCTAGACCGCCCGCTTCTGTTAGCTCATCACCAACGTTTGGACCTACAAACTCGATACGACGCATTTCTACGCTTTCACCCGTACCTTCTTTGATAGCACCAATGATTTGGTTACCTAGTGTTTCACCAGACATATCGTCACGAGGACGAAGACGAACCATTACATCGCGAGCACTACCAAAGTTTTGTACTGTCGCATCACCGAAGCCTTTTGAATCTAGCGC
Organism: Vibrio sp. D173a; assembly: GCF_030248475.1. Classification (NCBI taxonomy): domain Bacteria; kingdom Pseudomonadati; phylum Pseudomonadota; class Gammaproteobacteria; order Vibrionales; family Vibrionaceae; genus Vibrio; species Vibrio sp. D173a. Next base: position 33,906 of record NZ_JAHGAH010000021.1, on the reverse strand, counting down.
TGCACGAATCTCTTCAAGGTTTGCAGGTTGTTGAAAACCTACCTCGATGAGCGTACCACCAGTAAAGTCTAGACCCCAGTTCAACCATTTGGTTGATAGCGTGAAGATAGAAGCAGCGATCATAAAGATAGAGAATACGAACGCGACTTTCGACCAACGCATAAAGCCGATCGTGTTTTCTGCTTTTAGAATTTGAAACATATTAATTCCCAGCCTTAGATCGACAATTTATCAACGCGTTTGCCACCGTAAATCAGGTTCACGATACAACGTGTACCTACAATAGCGGTGAACATTGAAGTTAAGATACCGATAGATAGTGTTACTGCGAAGCCTTTCACCGCACCTGTACCCACTGCAAATAGAATGATCGCAGTGATAAGCGTTGTGATGTTCGCATCGGCAATAGTGCTGAATGCGTTTGCGTAGCCTTGGTGAATCGCTTGCTGAGGACTGCGTCCATCTCGAAGCTCTTCACGGATACGCTCAAATATCAATACGTTCGCATCGACCGCCATACCGACGGTTAATACGATACCGGCAATACCAGGCAGCGTCATGGTAGCACCCGGAATCATCGACATAACACCAATGATAAGAACCAAGTTTGCCATCAATGCAATGTTAGCAATCAGACCGAAGCCACGGTAGTAAAGCAGCGTAAACAGCATTACCGCAACCATACCCCAGATACATGCTTGGATACCCATATCGATGTTTTGCTGACCCATTGATGGACCAATGGTACGTTCTTCAACGATAGAGATCGGTGCGATTAGAGCACCAGCACGTAGTAGAAGTGCTAAGTTGTGCGCTTCTGCTGCAGAGTCGATACCAGTGATACGGAAGTTACGACTAAGAGCCGATTGAATCGTTGCTTGGTTGATGACTTCTTCGTGCTTATCAAGGATAACTTTGCCTTCTGGCGTACGACGACCACTGTCTTTGTATTCTGCAAACACGGTAGCCATTAACTTACCGATGTTCTTCTTAGAGAACGCAGACATCTTGTTACCACCTTCGCTGTCTAGCGAGATGTTAACTTGTGGGCGACCGTATTCATCAACACTTGAACTTGCATCCGTAATGCTTTGACCACCAAGAATAACGCGCTTCTTAAGCACAACTGGGCGACCATCACGGTCCATCTTGATTTCGCTACCTGCTGGCGCACGACCATTTGCCGCCGCTGATAGGTCAGCTTTATCGTCAACTTCGCGGAACTCTAGTGTTGCCGTAGCACCTAGAATTTCCTTCGCACGAGCTGTGTCTTGAACACCTGGTAGTTCAACTACGATGCGGCTAGCACCTTGACGTTGAACCAGTGGCTCAGCAACACCCAGTTCGTTAACACGGTTACGAAGAATCGTGATGTTTTGTTCAACTGCGTAGTTACGTATCTCTTGTAAACGTTGCTCGGTAAAGGTGGCAATCAACGCGTAACGACCATTAGAATCAGAGTCGACAAAGTTCATGTCTGGGTGATTCTTTTCTAGCGTTGCTTTCGCTTCCGCTAGCTGCTCCTCATTACGTAGCAATACTTCCACACCTTCTGTACCAGAAGGACGGATTGCACGGTAACGAATCTTAGCTTCACGAAGTTCGCTACGGAAAGCTTCTTCTTGCTGACCAACTAACTTCTCCATCGCCGCGTCCATGTCAACTTCCATTAGGAAGTGAACACCACCACGTAGGTCAAGACCCAGCTTAAGTGGCGACGCACCGATTGCTTCTAGCCAATCTGGCGTAGATGGAGCAAGGTTTAGTGCAACAATTTTATCTTTGCCAAGCGCTTCGCTGATGATATCGCGGGCACTGATTTGAGTGTCAGTGTCATTGAAACGAACAAGGATTGATCCATTCTCGAGAGCAATGGATTTATGAGAAAGATGCTCTTTATCAAGAGCTTTGGTGACAGCATCCAGCGTTGACATATCTACAGAGGCGCCACGCGCCCCTGTAACTTGAATAGCCGGATCTTCACCGTAGATATTTGGAAGTGCGTATAACGCAGCGGTGATGATGGCAAAAAATACCATCAAGTACTTCCATAATGGATAACGGTTTAGCACAGCGAGGATCCTTTAGCTGTTTTATAGAGACTTCAGCGTACCTTTTGGTAGCACTGCAGTTACGAAGTCTTTCTTGATTACAACTTCATTGTTTGCGTTTAGCTCAATTGAAATGAAATCGTTGTCTTCAGCAATCTTAGTGATTTTACCCACTAGGCCGCCGCTTGTTAGAACTTCATCGCCTTTGCCCATAGAAGACATTAGGTTCTTGTGTTCTTTAACACGCTTAGATTGTGGACGGTAGATCATGAAGTAGAAGATCACCGCGAACATGCCTAGCATGATTAGCATTTCAAAACCGCCGCCTGCTGGTGCGCCTTCTGCTGCTGCGTGAGCTTGAGAAATAAACATTAAAACATCCTCATTATATTTTATTGATAATCCAACAAGTTGGGCTTTCGTAATTTAGATTCAAGTTTGAGATTAAGTAATAGAGATCACCTTCTCAAAAATAACGTACGTTAGCCTACTTTATTAGCAAAAGCCTCTGGCAACATGCCAAAGGCTTTAATTCTTTTAATCTGTTAATTACTGCTCTTTTGCTAGTGGTGGCACTTCACGACCACGACGCTCATAGAACTCAGTAACGAACTCATCGAAACGATCTTCATCAATCGCCTTACGAATACTTTCCATCAGACGCTGGTAGTAGCGTAGGTTATGGATAGTGTTCAGACGAGCACCTAGGATTTCGTTACAACGCTCTAGGTGGTGAAGGTACGATTTGCTGTAGTGCTGACAAGTGTAACAGTCACAGTGCGGATCTAGCGGAGTTGTATCCGTTTTATGTTTCGCATTACGGATCTTGATCACACCACCAGTCACAAATAGGTGACCATTACGCGCGTTACGCGTTGGCATTACACAGTCAAACATGTCGATACCACGACGAACACCTTCAACCAAATCTTCCGGTTTGCCTACGCCCATTAGGTAACGAGGCTTGTCTTCTGGAAGCTGTGGACACGTGTGCTCAAGGATACGGTGCATGTCTTCTTTCGGTTCGCCTACTGCAAGACCACCAACCGCGTAACCATCAAAACCGATTTCCGTCAGGCCTTTGATAGACACATCACGCAGATCTTCGTAAACACCACCTTGAACGATACCAAATAGGTTGTTCGGGTTTTCTAGCTTATCGAAGTGGTCACGTGAGCGTTGTGCCCAACGTAGTGACATTTCCATCGATTTTTTCGCTTCGTTGTGTGTCGCTGGGTATGGCGTACACTCGTCGAAGATCATTACGATGTCAGAACCTAGGTCTTTTTGGATTTCCATCGACTTTTCAGCGTCCATGAAAATCTTGTCGCCGTTTACTGGGCTACGGAAGTGAACACCTTTCTCAGTGATCTTGCGCATTTTACCTAGGCTGAATACTTGGAAACCGCCTGAATCAGTAAGAATAGGACCGTGCCAGTTCATGAAATCGTGCAGGTCACCGTGCATTTTCATCACTTCTTGACCAGGACGTAACCATAGGTGGAAAGTGTTGCCTAGCAGGATTTCTGCACCCGTGCCTTTTACTTCTTCCGGAGTCATGCCTTTAACCGTACCGTAAGTACCTACTGGCATGAATGCTGGAGTTTGAACAGTGCCACGTTCGAAGGTCAATTGACCACGACGCGCATTGCCGTTTTTCTTTTTAAGATCGAATGATAATTTCACGATGCCTCCGAGTGTCAGAGAAACAGTCTGACTATGTATCTTGGGGTTTCCCCCACTTTAAGGAGCGGTCGCCTTCCGTGCGAGAGACAAAGCAGAGGTTCTGCTCTGTTTCCTAGCCTACTGCTAGCACTCGTAAATCGTTAGCTTTCTAACCCCTCCTAACCGACCCCGTCACAAGGAAGAGGGCTAGAGAGGGCTTAAAACATTATGCTGTCTTCTTTTTAATAAACATTGAGTCACCGTACGAGAAGAAACGGTATTTGTTTTCCACCGCGTGCTTGTAAGCATTCATGGTGTTCTCGTAACCAGCAAACGCGCTCACCAACATAATTAACGTTGATTCTGGTAAGTGGAAGTTGGTGATCAAGCAATCCACCAGCTGGTACTCGTAACCAGGGTAGATAAAGATTTCCGTATCACCAAAGAATGGAACCAATTCTGTCCCTTTCTTCAACGCGTCTTGCGCTGCACTTTCTAGTGAACGCACTGACGTAGTACCCACAGCGACGATACGACCGCCACGCGCTTTGGTTGCGCTAATCGCATCCACTACGTCTTGCGGAACTTCTACGTATTCTGCGTGCATATGGTGATCGTTGATGTCATCCACTTTAACTGGCTGGAACGTACCTGCACCTACGTGCAGAGTAACGTACGCAAACTCAGCGCCTTTCGCTTTGATTTTCTCAAGCAGAACATCATCAAAGTGAAGACCCGCCGTCGGTGCTGCAACCGCACCTGGCTTTTGGTTATAAACCGTTTGGTAACGCTCTTTATCCGCGTCTTCATCTGGGCGGTCGATGTATGGAGGAAGTGGCATGTGACCAATTTCTTCCAGAATCTCGAGTACCGTCTTATCAGAGTTAAATTTCAGTTCAAACAGTGCATCATGACGAGCGACCATTTGCGCTGAGTATTCATCGTTTTCACCAACCAAGATCGTTGTGCCTGGTTTTGGCGATTTAGAGCAACGAACGTGTGCCAGGATGCTTTTCTCATCGAGCATACGCTCCACCAGCACTTCTAGCTTGCCGCCTGACTCTTTGCGACCAAACAAACGCGCAGGAATAACGCGAGTATTGTTGAAAACCACTAGGTCACCGGCTTGAACTTGCTCCAGCACATCGGTAAACGTGCCATCAATAAGTTCACCAGTATTGCCGTCCATTTGCAGCAGTCGGCTAGCGGTACGCTCTGATTGAGGGTAGCGAGCGATGAGTTCATCTGGAAGGTCGAAATGGAAATCTGATACTTGCATGTTACTTGTCTTATCTATTGGTCAAATCACGTCAAAGACGACGATAAAATTGCGACGAGTTTTTCGCAGCAGACTAGTATATGTTTACATGCTGCAATAGCAAGCAAATCCCCTTAGATTGACTGTAAAAGCTTTCATTAAGAGTGTAATAAAACGTGAAAGATGCAGAATAGACACACATAAGAAAAGTAGCGGAGTTTAATGTCCAAATTTGTGCGACGCATTTAACTCGGTCAGTCAGAAATATAGCCAAGACTAACTCAACACTCTCTTGCCCCCTTAGCTAAAAACAAACTAATCAATAGCAAGTGCTATAGACTATATTGAAGGTGAGCATTTGCTCTTTAGACATTTATTGAGGTAAGTATGAAGATGTTAACTCTAGCGCTGAGTGCTGCCGTACTCGCGTTTTCATCTGGAGCAATCGCAAGTTCCAGCAATGATCGACTCAAAGTGTTGCAAGATGCCTGTTACCTAAAACAGGTTCCTCGCTTATGTGCCGTCAACCTGCCGGATAAAAGCTACATCGGTCGCTGTGTCGATGCGAAAGCTTATGGTCTTATCTGTGTGCATTTTAAGCAAAGTTAAGAGTAACCAAAGCTAAGGTTTAAACGCCTTAGCTTTGGTTACTTATGATAGCGCTTACATCCTAGACTCACCCCGAATGAGTAGCTGGAATTATAGAAAACACCAGTCCATTTTCACCTCTGATTGATCTCCATCTAATCGTTTTATTTTATTAGTGAAAAACGAGTTAGCTCCCAGATATGCAGCAAAATATTCTCTATATTTAAGAGAAGGACAATGCCGCTGGAGGTCTCTATGATCAAGGTTGAAGACATGATGACTCGCAACCCTCATACCTTGCTGCGTGAGCACACATTACGTGACGCAAAAAGCATGATGGAAGCGCTTGATATTCGACATATTCCGGTTGTTGATGCCAATAAACACTTAAAAGGCTTGGTGACTCAACGCGATATTCTTGCTGCACAAGAATCCTGCTTGCACCCAGATGAGGCTGAACAATCTTTTACCCTCGATACTCCGCTTTACCAAATGATGCACACCAACATCATGACTGCCGAACCAAGAGCAGGTTTAAAGGAAAGCGCAACCTATATGCAAAAGCACAAAGTCGGCTGTTTACCAGTGGTCAATAAAGGTCACTTGGTCGGCATCATCACCGATACCGATTTTGTAACTATTGCAATTAACTTGCTGGAATTACAAGAAGAGACCGAGCCGGAAGAGATCGAAGCGGATTAATTCGCTACTAGGTTTCATTCTCTCAAATCGCAAGCAAAAAAGAGCGGCTCAATCGCCGCTCAAAGATGTCATTACTAACGTAGTAATTGTGGACTCAGTGCTGATTAGAATTGGTCTTCTTCAGTAGAACCTGTCAGTGCTGTCACTGACGAGTTACCGCCTTGAATTGTGTTGGTCATTCTATCGAAATAACCCGTACCAACCTCTTGTTGGTGCGCTACGAACGTATAACCTTTTTCTGCCGCTTCAAACTCAGGACGTTGAACCTTCTCAACGTAATGACGCATGCCTTCGCCTTGTGCGTAAGCGTGTGCCAGTTCGAACATGTTGAACCACATGTTGTGGATACCTGCTAGCGTAATGAACTGGTACTTGTAGCCCATGTTAGCCAGCTCTTGTTGGAACTTAGCAATGGTTTCTGCGTCTAGGTTCTTCTCCCAGTTGAATGAAGGCGAACAGTTGTATGCCAACAATTGGTCTGGGTACTCTGCATGAATTGCTTCTGCAAACTTGCGTGCTTCTTCCAGACAAGGCGTTGCTGTCTCACACCAGATTAGATCCGCATATGGCGCGTAAGCTAGGCCACGAGAGATAGCTTGGTCGATACCTGCACGTACACGGTAGAACCCCTCTGGCGTACGCTCTCCTTGAATAAAGTCTTTATCGTATGGGTCACAATCAGACGTTAGTAGGTCTGCTGCGTTTGCGTCTGTACGTGCGATTACTAGTGTTGTCGTGCCAGCAACGTCTGCTGCTAGGCGAGCTGCTACCAGTTTTTGCACTGCTTCTTGAGTTGGAACCAGTACTTTACCGCCCATGTGACCACACTTCTTCACGGATGCCAGTTGGTCTTCAAAGTGAACACCTGCCGCACCTGCGTCGATCATCGATTTCATTAGCTCGTAGGCGTTCAATACACCACCAAAGCCTGCTTCTGCATCCGCTACGATTGGTAGGAAGTAATCAATACCGCCTTCGTCTTCTGGTGACTTACCTGCTGACCACTGAATTTGGTCTGCACGACGGAATGAGTTGTTGATGCGTTTTACTACCGACGGTACCGAATCTACTGGGTACAGAGATTGGTCTGGGTACATTGTAGAAGCGGTGTTGTTATCCGCTGCTACCTGCCAACCTGATAGGTAAATCGCTTCAATACCCGCTTTCGCTTGCTGTACGGCTTGACCACCCGTTAGTGCACCAAGACAGTTTACGTAGCCTTTCTTTGAACTACCATTGACCAGTGACCAAAGTTTGTCAGCACCACGTTGTGCGATTGTGTTCGCAGGCACCATAGAGCCACGCAGTTCTACTACTTCTTCTGCTGTGTAAGTACGCTTTACATTTTTCCAGCGTGGGTTGGTTGCCCAATCTTTTTCCAGAGCTTCAATTTGTTGGCGGCGAGTTAAGTTAGTCATTGGTCTATCCCTCTTATAATGTGCACTTGTGCATGTGCGTTGAGTTTTCCGTTCTCAGGCAGTACATCCTTATCTGCCTCGAATCTTTCACGTAGTCGTTAAACAAACACGTATTAGTTAAATAAACATGTATTAGTTAAATAAATGGAGTGTTCTAAATCTTTGGGTTAATCCAAGTAGTCATAACCTGGAATGGTTAAAAAGTTGGTCAGCTCATCACTGGTGGTGAGCCTTGCCATCAAGTCTGCCGCTTCTTCAAATCGACCTGCTTGGTAACGCTGCTCGCCAATTTCTTGCTTCACGACTTCAATCTCTTCTTTCAGATACAGTTCGAACAGCTCTTTAGTGACCTTCAATCCGTTGTCGAGCGACTTGCCGTGTTGAATCCATTGCCAGATAGAAGCACGTGAGATTTCTGCCGTTGCTGCGTCTTCCATCAGTCCGTAAATCGGCACACAACCGTTGCCAGAGATCCAAGCTTCGATGTATTGCAACGCAACGCGGATGTTATGGCGCATGCCCTCTTCTGAACGTTCACCTTCGCACGGTTCAAGCAGTTCAGCGGCGGTGATTGGTGCGTCTTCTGAGCGGCTCACATCCAATTGGTTATTGCGCTGCCCCAGTGTGGCGCTGAACACTTCCATCGCCGTGTCTGCCAAACCAGGGTGAGCAACCCAAGTGCCGTCATGACCGTTATTCGCTTCTAACGATTTATCGTTGTGGATCTTATCCAGCACTTTTTGGTTTTCTTGTGGGTCTTTAGCCGGAATAAAGGCTGCCATGCCGCCCATCGCAAATGCGCCACGTTTATGACAAGTTCGTACCAACAATCTTGAGTAAGCGTTGAGGAATGGCTTGTCCATGGTCACCACTTGGCGATCCGGAAGTACGCGATCTGGGTGGTTTTTCAGTGTCTTAATGTAGCTAAAGATGTAATCCCAGCGACCACAATTCAAACCGACTATGTGTTCTTTCAGTGAGAACAGAATCTCATCCATTTCGAATACGGCTGGTAAGGTTTCAATCAGCACAGTCGCTTTGATGGTGCCTGTATCCAAACCGAAATATTCTTCAGTGAAATGGAACACTTCGCTCCACCACTTCGCTTCATGATGCGATTGCAGTTTTGGAATGTAGAAGTAAGGACCGCTTCCCTTTTTCAGTAGCGCTTTGTAGTTGTTGTAGAAGTACAGAGCGAAATCGAATAGCGCACCTGGAATGATCTGACCATGCCACGTTACGTGTTTTTCTTTTAGATGCAGTCCGCGAACACGGCAGATCAACACCGCTGGGTCTTCTGCCAGCTGATAGTGTTTACCATTGCCAGGGTTGGTGTAGCTGATGCTGCCATTAACAGCGTCGCGCAGGTTGATTTGACCATCTAGAACTTTACTCCACGCAGGGGACATCGAATCTTCGAAGTCGGCCATGAACACTTTTACATTCGCATTCAGTGCGTTAATCACCATCTTGCGATCAGTCGGTCCCGTAATCTCCACTCGGCGATCTTGCAGATCTTGCGGGATTCCAAGGATCTTCCAGCTTCCTTCACGAATATCTTGTGTCTCTGGTAGAAAGTCTGGCAGTTCACCTGCGTCGATACGTGCTTGCTTCTCCTCTCGTGCTTCCAGCAACTGCTCAACACGTCCGGCAAATTTTTCACACAGTAGAGATAAAAAGGTTTGGGCTTCAACAGGGAAAATTGCTTGATGTTCAGGAGCAACGACTCCATTCACCTCAAGCATGCCTTGGGTTTGCTTTAGTTGTTGTGTTTTTTGTTCTGTCTGAGCAAGCATAATCATTCATCCTTAACGTGCTTTATCCATCTTGGGCAGTCAGCCTAAAGCTACATTTGTAAGTTATGAACAACAAATTACATCCTTCGATTTGGTGTTCACTTCGCTTCGTTGTGTCTATACCTTGCGCAACCTAAATTGCTTTTTCAATCTAGACATAAGTCTTACAAGCCTTTAATTAAGCTAACCCAACAAAGGTTTAAGCGAAACCCCTCAAGTAAACAAAACGTTAAATTCAAAGTTTTATTCGGTATCAAACAAGTGTTTGATTTTTGAGTTCAATTTGTAAGTTATTACGTAATTTAATTACATCAATTTTGCAGGTTATTTTTGAATTCAAACAAGCGTATGAATAGTGAGGCAGGAGAAAATTCCTTGTATTTACAAGGGCTAGGAAGAGGAAATCAAACGCGACTTAAACGCGTTACACAGGAAGTTGTGTAAAATTAACATTGTGAAATTTCACTATTTTATGAAAGCTTCATGAAAGTTCATCTGTAAAATTTTACAAGTCAAAGTTCACGCGCAGAATAAAATGCTAAAAAGCGCACTGTTTCTAGTGCGCTTTTTGATATTAGATCGGGAGTAGCAGGCTAATACTAATAGCTAAAGCAGTTCAGAGACGACTTCTGCCAATTGATTGAAAGTGTTTGATCGTGACGAGCTTGGACGCCAAACCAAACCAATATCGCGATATGCTTGCTGACCAGGAGGGTCGATTACCACTAAGTTCTGGTTGTGTAGCAAACCATGATCAATCGCCATTTGTGGGATAAACGTGGTGCCCAGACCATTCGCCACCATCTGCACTAAGGTATGAAGACTGGTCGCGGTAAATGGGTTGATCTTCTCTTTGTCCGTCAACTTACACGCTGAAACCGCGTGCTCAGTAAGGCAGTGTTCTTTCTCTAATAAGAAGACGGATTCATCTGGCAAATCTGCATAACGGATCGGCACAGGTACGGAATCCGCTTGATTGGCGCTGATCACCATGCGGAATGGGTCTTGACCGACTACTCGGCTTTCCATTCCTTCTATCTCTACAGGCAGAGCCAGAATCAACACGTCCAACTCACCGTGGCGAAGTGCTTGCAGCAAGTTGGTCGTCGTATCTTCTCTTAATAGAAGGTTTAGTTGAGGGAAGCGGTAGTTCACCTCTTGGACAAGGTCGCACAATAAGAAAGGAGCAATGGTCGGAATACAGCCTACTTTTAGCTGCCCTTCCATATCATCGCCTTGGCATAGACGACCCAGTTCAACAAGATCTTGCCCTTTAGCGAGCAGTTCGCGACCTTGCTGCACGACCATTTCACCCGCTTGAGTGAAAACCAGTGGGCTTTTCTTATCTTTCTTTTCGTAAAGTGGACAACCAATCAACTCTTCAAGGTTTTGGATGCCTTTACTCAAGGTAGATTGACTGACAAAACAACGCTCAGCAGCATCACTAAAATGTCGAGTTTCATGCAGAGTGACCAAATAGTGTAACTGCTTCAAGCTAGGCCATTTATTCATAATTCTATTTGTATTTGTATCTATTGCTGTTCCAGTGATCGAGATAATAGTTTCGTTATTATCGCTTTTTTCGATGAACTCAATCTATTTATTTCGCTTTTTTCAATACTACAATCTGTACTATAGTTTGTCTCGCACAAACAAGGACCAAACCTAAATAACTGAATGTAGGTTTGGATCAAACCAAATTTTTTAGGAGCAAAAAAATGGTACTAGTAGGTCGTCAAGCCCCTGACTTTACTGCAGCAGCTGTTCTAGGTAACGGTGAAATCGTTGAAAACTTCAACTTTGCAGAATTCACTAAAGGTAAGAAAGCAGTAGTATTCTTCTACCCACTAGATTTCACTTTCGTTTGCCCATCTGAGCTAATCGCATTCGACAACCGTCTAGCTGATTTCCAAGCTAAAGGTGTTGAAGTAATCGGTGTTTCTATCGATTCTCAGTTCTCTCACAACGCATGGCGTAACACTGCTATCGAAGATGGCGGTATCGGTCAAGTTAAATACCCTCTAGTTGCTGACGTTAAGCACGAAATCTGCAAAGCGTACGATGTAGAGCACCCAGAAGCAGGCGTTGCTTTCCGTGGTTCTTTCCTAATCGACGAAGACGGTCTTGTACGTCACCAAGTAGTTAACGATCTACCACTAGGTCGTAACATCGACGAAATGCTACGCATGGTTGATGCACTAAACTTCCACCAGAAGCACGGCGAAGTATGTCCGGCACAATGGGAAGAAGGTAAAGCAGGTATGGACGCATCTCCAAAAGGTGTTGCAGCGTTCCTATCTGAGCACGCAGACGACCTAAGCAAGTAATAGACACTGCCGCCCAAGCTCAACGGGCGTGTTGGTTGGATGTATATATAAAGCAAAAAGCTATAGCGGAAAAACCGCAAACGCCAATCAGTCTAAGTAAAGTCATAAAAAAGCCCAGAGTTCGCTCTGGGCTTTCTTTTTATCTGCGGTTTTGAAAAGCAAAAGAGGCAAGCATCGCGCAAAAAGTTTACCTCTATTTTCTTCGCCCTCAGTACAGATTCTCCCCTTTCGTCCTGCTAGTATTTGCTGTAATTACAATAATTCAGGACAACCTCGTGAACACTCAACTTGAAGTCTGTATTGATAACATTGAATCTCTCCATAACGCGATTGCTGGTGGTGCAACCCGCATCGAACTCTGCTCTTCACTTGCTTTGGGGGGCTTAACGCCAAGCTATGGCTTTATGCAGCAAGCAGCTAGACGCTCTACTATTCCGGTTTACGCGATGATTCGCCCGCGCCAAGGCGACTTCTTCTACAGTGAGGAAGAAATCGAAATGATGCACTGGGATATTGAAGCTGCCAAGCAAGCGGGCTTGAACGGTGTCGTGCTCGGCGTGCTCACTCAAGACGGCGATATTCATATGCCGTACGCAACTGCGCTGTGTGAATTTGCTCAAGCGCTTGGCTTAGGCGTGACCTTCCATCGTGCCTTTGACCAGTGTCGTGACGCTGAAAAAGCGTTAGAAGAAGTGATCAATTTAGGCTGTGAGCGTATTTTGACTTCCGGCCTTGCACCTTCTGCACCGCAAGGGATCGATGTGCTTAAAGCCTTAGTTGAACAAGCGCAAGGACGCATTGCGATCATGGCAGGCGCCGGTGTAAATGCAGACAGTGTTGGTCAGATCGTTGAGCAAGCTAAAGTCACCGAAGTGCATTTATCTGGCAAGACAACTCGCCCAAGTCACATGACCTTTATTGCCGAGCAAAGCAAAATGGGCGCTGCCGATGTGGATGATTTCTCGATTCCTGTCACTAACACCGATGCTATCGCGAACATGGTAACAGCTCTCAATTAAGCGCTTTCAAATCCCGTCTTGGGTTATTGAGTGCTAACATATTGATAACTAAGGACGGGAGGAAACATGGCGAAACTAAAGAAAAAGGAATACGAAGAAGCACTAGAACAGCTGCAAATTGAGTTGGTTAAGCTCCAAGAGTGGGTTAAACACAAAGGGCTTAAAGTCGTGGTACTGTTTGAAGGACGTGACGCCGCTGGCAAAGGAGGCACCATCAAACGCATCACTGAAAAACTCAACCCTCGTGTCTGCCGTATCGCGGCTCTTCCTGCCCCGACAGAGAAAGAGAAAACACAATGGTACTTCCAGCGCTACGTGGCACATCTGCCTGCTGCTGGGGAAATAGTGCTGTTTGACCGCAGTTGGTACAACCGTGCTGGCGTCGAGAAAGTCATGGGCTTTTGTACCCCGGAACAATATGAGGAGTTTCTCCGTTCTTGCCCAGAGTTCGAGCGCATGCTGCAACGCTCTGGCATTATCTTAATTAAGTATTGGTTTTCGGTCTCCGATGAAGAGCAAGAAAAGCGCTTTCTGGAGCGCATCAATACCCCTATCAAACGCTGGAAGTTCAGCCCGATGGATTTAGAGTCACGTAATCGCTGGGCGGAATATTCACAAGCAAAAGACAAAATGTTTGCTTACACAGATACAAAAAACTGCCCTTGGTGGGTAGTGCCTTCTGATGATAAAAAGAAAGCACGTTTGAATTGTATCAGCCATCTGCTCAGTCAAGTCGAATACGAAGAACTTGAGCATCCAGTTATCGAATTGCCAGAGCTGAATAAGGAAGGCTACGTCCGAGCACCCATAGACGACCAAACCTTCGTTCCTGATAAATACTAGAGATGTACCATGGCGAAAGACCTGTTTCATACCCTTGACCTAAATCTGCTCAAAACCTTTATGGTTTTGATGCAAGAGAAAAACATGCGTAAAGCTTCTCAGCGCTTATTTGTCTCTCAACGCGCCATCAGTCAAGCGTTACAAAAGCTACGTAATCACTTCGATGAAGAGCTGTTTGTAAAGGTTAAAACAGGTCTTGAACCGACACCTTTCGCAGAATCTCTCGCCAACGATATTACGCCCCACCTCGATGGTTTAGCGGCAGCGGTTAACCGCTCTCATCAGTTTGATCCTGCCGAAGTGGACAACAAAATTCGAATTGCACTTGCACCAATCACAATGACTTGCTTGCCCGGTTTCCTCTTCGAACAACTGAGAGCGTTAGCCCCTAACGCGCAACTTGAATTAGTCAGTTGGTCGAACAGCACGGTTGATGAAATCTTGAAAGGCGAAACGCTGATAGGGGTAAATTACGAGTTACTTCTAGCAAATAAAGAGATCTACACGCCTAAGCTAATCGATTTAAAGGGACGGATTCTTGTTCGTGAAGGCCACCCAATCAAACAGTCTCACGTAAAACCGCATGACTTGAGTGGCTACCCTATCGCATCTTTGATTTCCCCTGGCTGGAACGACAAATTCAGCTATGCTTCGCAGTTACTGACTGATTTAGGGATCGAGCATACTGTTGGATTTCGTTCTGAGTTAGTCATGGCAATCATAGATGTGGTGAAACATACTGATATGTACCTTCCACACTCCGACTTATTCCCAATAGAGCAATTTCAAGGACTAAGAGCTGTCGATGTCACGATTGATGGACAGCCACAAATGAAGTCTGTCCATGCTCATATACATGTTAGAAATCGAAACAACCCACTTGTAAAATGGCTGGTCGATTTAATTCAACAAGGCCTAGTACAGCAAGCTGACAAGGTCTCTTAACGATAAGTTTTAGTTATCACCTAGATAATGATAACCATTTAGTCATAAACCTTACTTCTCAATAAGATAGCCCTGCTTTTAAGGGAGTTTAGAAAGAGCGATTGCTTACAGTAAGGATGCTGTTCCTCGTTTACTTATTGAGAGTTCAGACATGATTAAAAAAATTGTAAAGCTTACCGCTGCTAGCACCCTACTTGTTTCTTTTAGCTCAATTGCAGCAGTCGTCCCAGATCGTCCAAACCCTGGCATTCCAACCAACCCAATTCAAGGTGTGCCAGAGCAACCTGTTCTGCCTGAAGTTGATAATGGTGTTCCTGGTGTGCCAGATCGTCCACGCCCAGATCAATCACCAACGCCACCAATCGAAGCAGCACCAGAACATCCAACGCTTCCTGAACCAGACAACGGGATTCCTGAAGTCCCAGAGCGTCCAACACCGCAACTGCCATCGAACCCTATTGAAAATAATCCGACGGATGATCGTCTCAACCATTTAGAAGGCTTGGCAGCTGAATACGATTACCGCCTAAGTCAACAAGCAGAACAAATGGATGGTATTCGCGCAAGTCTACACGCTGTCACCAACGCTCGTCCTTATGCGACTCATGGTGAACTGGCCATCGGTGCAGGTGTTGGCTTCTCAGGTAGCAAAGAAGCGGTCGCGGTTGGCGGTGCTTACGGCCTAACAGACCAAGTTAGCTTATCAGGCACCTTCCACTACGAATCATCGGGTAAGTACTCTTCCTCTGACGTTGCTGGCGGCGTTGGTGTTCAAATCAGCTTTAAGTAAACACAAGTTCAGTTAGTAAGTCCATTTGCCAAGGAAGGCATCATTTTAGGTAGACCTATGAAACACACCCTCTCTCTTATTGCCCTGATTATCGCGCCGCTTTCAGCCCAAGCTTCTGGTGTATTTGTTTCTCCAGAAGTGAAAGTTGGCTCATTTCGCGGTGCTGGTATTCAGCTTGGCACTAATGACGTCGCTGGTTTTGATGCCCTCTATTTTGATTACTCACGAGTGACCTACACCAGTGGAAACTTTGACGAAACTATCGATGCCTATCGCGTTGGCTTTCAGCATATGTTTGACCACCAGCCACAAATGGGCTTTCAAGCCAGTCTTGGTATAGCCAGCTATGATGGCACTTACAGAGAGGAAAAAAGAGATACCACAGGATTGAGTATCGGTGGTGCTTATGTGTATCAGGTAAATCCGATTCTCTCGGTCAGAGCGGGGGCGGATTTGGATATCTTTAAAGACGACAAAACCCACACGTTTACCGATACAGCCGTCAACTTCTCTGTGGGTTTTGGTCTGCGCTTATAAGGTTACTTCAGTACGTCATCAATGCTTTGATCGCCAAGGTGGCGTACATCTTTCCCTTTCACGAAGTAGATAATGTATTCACAAATGTTCTGGCATCGATCACCTACGCGTTCAATGGCACGCGCTGACCACATCACTTGCAGAATGTGTGGGATGTTTTTCGGATCTTCCATCATGTAAGTCATCAACTGACGAATCACCGCTTCGTATTCAGCATCCAACTTATCATCCAGCTTGTGCACTTCTGCTGCTGCTTCGACATCCATACGCGCAAACGCATCGAGCACTTGGTGCAGCATTTGAATCGCTTGACGACATAAAGGCTCTAATGAGACTTGGAATTGACGCTCTTGCGATGACGGGCTTTCAATCGCCACATAGGCAATACGCGTTGCAACATCACCAATGCGCTCAAGATCTGTGATGGTCTTAATGATCGCCATGATTAAGCGTAAGTCTTTTGCCGTAGGCTGACGCTTGGCGATGATGCGAGTACAAGCGTCATCAATCGACACTTCCATCGCATTAACTTTGTGATCATCACGCACAACTTTACGCGCTAGTTCGATGTCTTCTTTGTGCAAAGCTTGAATAGCATACGACAACTGCTGTTCTACCAAGCCTCCCATGGTGAGTACATGGGTACGAATCGATTCTAGCTCTACGTTAAATTGTCCTGAGATGTGACGTCCAAAGTGCATGGCTTTCCTTTAATCCTTGAAAGATCGCGGCTTAGCCGTAACGACCGGTAATGTAATCTTCGGTTTGTTTCTTCATTGGAGAGGTGAAGATCGAATCCGCATCCGAGTATTCAATCAGTTTACCCATATGAATGAATGCCGTGTGGTCACTGACGCGCGCCGCTTGCTGCATGTTATGGGTAACGATAACCACAGTATATTGAGTCTTGAGCTCGTTGATAAGCTCTTCAATAGTTAAAGTTGAGATTGGATCCAAAGCCGATGTTGGTTCATCCAATAATAGTACTTCAGGTTCAATCGCGACGGCGCGAGCAATCACCAAACGCTGCTGCTGGCCTCCAGAAAGTCCGAATGCATTTTCATGTAGACGATCTTTTACTTCGTCCCATAATGCCGCAGAACGCAGTGAACGCTCGACCGCATCGTCCAACATGCGACTGTTCTTCACACCTTGTAAACGAAGACCGTAAACCACGTTTTCGTAAATCGACTTGGGGAATGGGTTTGGGCGCTGAAACACCATACCTACTCGGCGGCGCAGTGTTGCCACATCCACACTTGGGTTGTAAACATTCTTACCGTGCAAACGTACTTTCCCCGTCACCTTACAACCTTCGACCAAATCGTTCATGCGGTTGATACAGCGCAGCAATGTGGATTTACCACAACCTGACGGTCCGATGAATGCGGTTACGCGCCCTTTCGGGATACGCATGGAGATATCATGCAGCGCCTGAGCCTGACCATAGAAAAGATTAAGGTTCTCGATCGAGATAGCCGTTTGTTCATCCGTCAGGTTATGCACATCCAATGGTGGCTCATAACCTAATGTATTATCAAAGTTAAACATGCTTAATCTTGTCCTAAAGTTCGGTATTTCTCTCGCAGATTATTACGAATACTGATTGCTGTTAAGTTTAGCCCGACAATAACCGTCACGAGTAAGAAGGAAGTCGCGTAAACCAACGGACGCGCAGCTTCGATATTCGAGGTCTGGAATCCAACATCATAAATGTGGAAGCCTAGGTGCATAAACTTTCTGTCTAAATGCACGTAAGGGAATTGCCCATCCACCGGTAAGCTCGAAGCTAACTTCACGACCCCCACCAACATCAAGGGGGCTACCTCACCCGCAGCGCGAGCAATTGCGAGAATCAAACCAGTGATTATCGCAGGGGTTGCCATAGGCAAAACCACTCGCCAAAGCGTTTCAAACTGTGTTGCCCCCAAGGCTAGCGAACCATGACGAACAGAGCTTGGAATGCGGGTTAAACCTTCTTCTGTGGTAACAATCACCACTGGTAGAGTCAAGACCGCTAGCGTCAATGCAGACCACAACAAGCCCGGCGTACCAAAGGTTGGAGCGGGTAATCGCTCGGCATAAAACAGGTTATCGATTGAGGCACCAATGGTATAAACAAAGAAGCCCAAACCAAATACGCCGTAAACGATAGAAGGAACACCTGCAAGGTTAATCACAGCAATACGGATCACCCGAGTTAGAGCATTATTCTTGGCGTATTCATGCAAATAGATCGCCGCAACTACACCTAATGGCATCACGATGATCGACATGATGATAACCAAGAAAACCGTACCGAAAATCGCGGGGAAAACACCACCTTCTGAGTTCGACTCACGAGGGTCTTCGGATAAGAACTTCCAAACCTGCTTCCCCCAATGGGCAACCTTTTCAGGCAGTGACATTTGGTTTGGGTACCAGTAGTCCAAAATGTCTTCTAATGGAATCGAAACTTGAGTCCCAGTCATGTCTTCAACAATGAGAGCATAATCCGAGAAGCCTAGGCGCAACCCGTCAAGTTGCATGTCTAGCTTGGCTAACTCTGCTTCAATTTCTGCTTTGCGTTGGCTGTTATTTGCCAAAAACTCTTCAATGATGGTGTCATTAAGCTCATGCTTGCGCTTGTCTAAGCGAAGCTGTTCTAGCTTCCAACCTAAGTCTTTTACTTGATCATCCACCAGCATATCAATTTCATGGTGCAAGGTTTCTGCATCATCGAGCTTCTGGTCCAAAAACGCTGGAATGTTGTTTTCATAGCGCGTTTCGCCATCTTGAAAAGCAACAAACTTACCGAAGAAGTAGCCACCGCTGCTGCGTTCAATCACCGCCCATTCACCGGGTGTCGTCGGCTCATCCAACTGCATTTTCAGAACCGAGATAAAGTCAGCTGGATACAACTCACGGTTGGCAATTTTGATGTTCAAACGTGTCGCAAATTCTTCGTCATCCGCGAGTTTATTCGCCGCTTCTTCTGGTAGGTAACTTCTTGGCACAAAACTACGCTCGTAAACCTGACCAACCAGAATCGAGTTTTCATGCAGCACTTCGCCCTGCACCGGGGTCAGCGCAGCAACATTCCATTGATAAAGTGGCGCAGGCCAGAAGTAAGTCAGCCCCTTCCAGCCAATCAATAGCAATAAACCGAGGACAGAAAGCAGACTGATGCTTACTGCTCCCCCGGTTAACCAAATCCAAGGTGCGCCAGAACGAATCCAATTTAACACGCTATTACTCGCTCTTTCGTTAACTGATTACAACGCACGATATTTATCTCTTAGTCTTTGACGAACCCATTCCGCCAAGGCGTTCACCGCAAAGGTAAAGACAAACAAAATTAATGCCGATAGGAACAACAATCGGTAGTGCGAACTGCCTACTTCCGACTCTGGCAATTCAACCGCAATGGTCGCCGACAAGCTACGCAAGCCTTCTAGTACGTTCCAATCCATTAATGGCGTATTACCCGTCGCCATTAATACAATCATGGTTTCACCTACAGCACGACCAAGCCCCATCATGATTGCCGAGAAGATACCCGGACTGGCTGTCAGTAGGACCACATAAATCAGGGTTTGCCATGGCGTCGCACCCAGCGCTAATGAGCCATCTGATAAGTGCTTAGGTACAGAGAAAATCGCATCTTCTGCAATGGTAAAAATCGTTGGAATAACCGCAAAGCCCATCGCCAAGCCAACCACCAGCGCGTTACGTTGGTCAAAGCCAATGCCATGGTCAGTCAGGAACAAACGCATGTCCCCGCCAAAGAAGGCTTGCTCAAGCATTGGTGATACCCACACACCCAAACCGATCAGTAGCAAAATCAAAGGCATTAAAACCAAAGCATGCCACCCGTTTGGCAGGCGATTACGTATCGGTTGTGGGATCAGTGCCCATAGGCCGCCCATCACCATAGTGCTCAAAGGCAAAACAAACAGCATCACCACAACGGTAATTAGATGGTCTTCCACAATCGGAGCGAACCAGAGCCCGGCAAGGAAACCAATGATAACCGTAGGCAAAGCTTCCATTAACTCGATTGATGGCTTCACCACACGACGCATACGTGGCGACATAAAGTAGGCGGTATAAATTGCGCCTAAAACTGCCAGTGGTACCGAAAACAGCATCGCGAACATCGCCGCTTTGATGGTACCAAACGCAATTGGCACTAAGCTGAACTTCGCTTCAAAATCGTCACTAGCTGAGGTGGATTGCCACACAAATTCGGGCTCTGGGTAACCTTCATACCAAACCTTCTGCCACAAGGAGGACAGAGAGACTTCTGGATATGGGTTATCAACAAATGCGACCGTCAGTTTGTCGTTTTGCCACGTAATCAGATAGCGCTCATTATTCGACATTGCAGCCATCGCTGGCGCTTGTTTATAGGCACGCTTAAACAGTACCAATTTCTCACTGGTGGTGTAGTGGCTTTGCAAAGTACCGTTGGTGTAAAAGCTGTAGAAACCTTTGCGGTGTGAATCGGGAAGTAAATACTTCAGCTCAGACGCCAACTTAAAGTCGCGAATGTGAGTCAAAGTACGCTTGTCGCCCTGCAACGTATCAAACCATTGTGATACACGACCATCGTTATGCGTAACGAGCAAAGAATACGCCCCCGCCAGCAAATCCATCGTTCTCACTGAGTGCTTTTTATCACCCTGAGTCAGATCGATAACCTCGCGCACTGAGAATTTATTGTCACCTTTCACCAAAACAATCAGCTCTGATCCATGTCGCAAATAAAGGTTATTACCATCTGGCGTCAGCAGCATTTGGTCTGGCGCATCAAAGCCCGAAGAGAAGGTGAAGTCATGGTTAACAGGTGATGCATCTAATAGTTGAGGGACTTGCCAACGTGCTTTTAGCACGCCGCTTTGTGTTTGCCAAACAAGGGTTGGAGCTTGTGTGGAAGTACTAAAAACAAATGTCTTAACTGGATCAGATGCATCTGTCAGTTGCATGTCTATTGAGTTTCTAAACGGCACCACTTCTGGTGGACGAGTGTTTTCGCGCAGCGTCGCGTTAAACTCCGGCTTGAAGATGTGCGCTTTACCTTGGCCATCGACTAAACCATACCAACCCAATCCTGGAGCAGACTGAGAAAATGCCACTGGGTTATTAGCTATCTGCTGAGTGTAAAGCGCGGGCTTGCTAGAATCATCAAGAGGTAGAAAACGCACTTCACCGGATTGAGTTAAAACCAAACCGATTTGGGAGTAATCATCAACGGAAATTGCGAGTGGCTTCCCGCTTTGGGTCGCACGAGCGGCATAATTGGTTTCGATCTCTGCATCAGAAAACAGAGGAATGATCACCATCGCAAGGTAAACGAAGATCAACACAAGAGCAGCAAGAACGCCTACACCACCTGATGTCACTGCAAAACGAACCAAACGATCTTTGATCAATCGTTTTTTATCTTTTTCCTGCAATGAAAACTCGGCTTGTGCCATTGATCTCTCTACCCTTTTTGACTTAGTACTAGAATATGTCGTTAAGATGACAATTATATTACAGATCACATTAAACAACTGAAAAGAATACAACTCTTATGCAGGCCGTGTTATGAAATAAAACTGTAACGTAAACCTCATAGTGTTCAGGCTCATCTTTTTTATCCCACAGATGAGTGCGGATTTACTTCATTTTAGGCTAGGTAAGGTTATGAGCGCAGAAAAACTCTATATAGAAAAAGAACTTAGTTGGTTGTCTTTCAATGAAAGAGTACTGCAAGAAGCCGCCGATAAAACAGTCCCTTTAATCGAACGTATTCGCTTTCTGGGGATCTTTTCCAATAACTTAGATGAGTTCTACAAGGTACGCTTTGCAGATGTAAAACGTCGGATCTTGATCAGCCAAGAACGAGGTGGAAGCGATAACTCTAAGCACTTGTTAACTAAGATGCAAACCAAAGCATTGAAGCTTAACGAACAATTTGACGAGCTGTACGGTGATTTGATCCGAGAGATGGCACGACGCCGCATTTTCTTGGTTAACGAAAACCAGCTGGATGACACGCAGAAACGCTGGATCACCAAGTACTTTCGCAAAGAAGTCATGCCACACATCACTCCGCTATTGATTAAAGATGACATCGATGTGTTGCAGTTTCTTAAAGACGAATACGCCTACATTACCGTCGATCTGCGCAAAGACGATCATTCTCAATATGCTTTACTCGAAATACCAACTGACCACCTTCCTCGCTTCGTTATGGTACCGGAGCAAAAAGGCAAACGCCGCAAAACCATCATTCTGCTCGACAATATTATCCGTTACTGTCTGGATGAGCTGTTTAAAGGCTTCTTCGATTATGACGAACTAAATGGCTACGCGATGAAAATGACCCGCGATGCCGAATACGATTTACGCCTAGAGATCGAATACAGCTTGCTCGAACAGATGTCTGAAGGAGTGAACCAACGATTAACCGCTATGCCAGTGCGCTTTGTTTACGAGCGTGAAATGCCGCAAGAGATGCTCGATTTCTTGTGCCGTAAACTGCAAATCTCCAACTACGATAGTTTGATTCCCGGTGGTCGTTACCACAACTTTAAAGACTTCATTGGGTTCCCAAATGTTGGTCGTGAGTACTTAGAAAACAAGCCCATGCCACCGATGAAGTGTGCCGACTTCGAAGGCTACGCCAACAGTTTCGATGCGATCAAAGCCAAAGACATTTTGCTCTACTACCCTTATCACACCTTTGATCACATCTCTGAACTGGTTCGCCAAGCTTCCTTCGATCCTAAAGTATTGGCAATTAAGATTAATATCTACCGCGTTGCCAAAGATTCGCGCTTGATGAACTCATTGATCGATGCGGTACACAATGGCAAAAGCGTCACTGTGGTGGTGGAACTGCAAGCCCGATTTGATGAAGAAGCCAATATCGAGTGGTCAAAAGTTCTCACCGATGCGGGCGTGCACGTTATCTTTGGTGCACCTGGTCTGAAAATTCACTCAAAACTGCTCTTGATTAGCCGCCGCGAAGAAGGTGAAATCGTACGTTACGCGCATATCGGTACAGGTAACTTCCACGAGAAAACCGCACGCATCTACACCGATTTTTCCTTACTCACAGCCGATCAGGAGATCACCGACGAGGTACGCAATGTGTTCGGATATATCGAAAACCCGTACCGCCCAGTTAAGTTTAACCATTTGATTGTTTCTCCACGTAACTCTCGAACACAGCTATATCGTCTAATCGATGGTGAGATTGCCAACGCAAAAGCTGGCAAGAAAGCAGCGCTGACGATCAAAGTGAATAACTTGGTCGACAAAGGCATCGTCAATAAACTCTATGGGGCGAGCAATGCCGGGGTGAAAATCAATATGATTATCCGCGGTATGTGTTCTCTCGTACCGGGTATTGAAGGCGTGAGCGAGAACATTCGCATCATCAGTATTGTTGACCGATTCCTTGAGCACCCTCGCGTCGTCATCACTCACAATGATGGTGATCCACAAGTTTACATCTCATCGGCGGACTGGATGACACGAAATATCGATCATCGTATTGAAGTTGCAGCTCCAGTTCGTGACCCACGTTTGAAACAACGTATTATTGATATAACTAACATTCACTTTACCGATACAGTAAAGGCTCGTTTGATAGATAAAGAGATGAGCAACAGCTACGTACCGCGAGGTAATCGTAAAAAAGTTCGATCACAAGTTGCCATCTACGACTATCTTAAAAATATAGAGAAACAAACAAGAAAACAAAAAGCAGATGCCTCAGATACTTGAACAAGATGTACGCCATATTGCAGCCATTGACCTTGGGTCGAACAGCTTCCATATGGTGGTGGCGAAAGTTGTTGGAAGTGACCTGCAATTAGTCAGCCGCCATAAACAGCGAGTGCGCTTAGCTGCCGGGCTCGATTCAGAATTAAACCTCAGTCACGCCGCGATGGAGCGAGGCCTTGAGTGCCTCGCGATGTTCGCCGAGCGCCTGCAAGGCTTTAAAACGTCAAACGTAAGAATTGCAGCGACCCATACCTTAAGGCGTGCCAACAACGCTCATCTGTTTATCAAACGAGCAAAAAAGGTGCTGCCTTTCCCAATTGAAATCATTCCGGGCGAAGAAGAAGCTCGCCTCATCTATCTCGGCGTCGCGCACACCCAAGCGGAGTCTAACTCCAAGTTAGTTGTCGATATCGGTGGCGGCAGTACCGAGATGATCATTGGTCAAGAGTTTGAGCCAGAGCTTCTCAACAGTAAACAAATGGGTTGTGTGAGTTTTACCGAACAGTTCTTCAATAATGGCAAACTGTCACGGAAGAACTTCAGCAAAGCAATTCTCGCCGCAGAGCAGCGTATTGAATCCATTTCTGTAAAATACCGCAAGAAAGGTTGGGATATTGCCCTAGGCTCTTCTGGTACGATTAAAG
Organism: Vibrio sp. D173a; assembly: GCF_030248475.1. Lineage (NCBI taxonomy): Bacteria > Pseudomonadati > Pseudomonadota > Gammaproteobacteria > Vibrionales > Vibrionaceae > Vibrio > Vibrio sp. D173a. The sequence goes on along the minus strand of NZ_JAHGAH010000021.1, from coordinate 9,562 downwards.
CGATTCGCGAAGTCTTGATTGGTTTAGGTCATGAAGATGGACTGATCACCAACAAGCGTTTGGGTAAGCTCATCGACACATTGTGCGAGTTTGAGTCCATTGATGATATCGAGCTTATTGGTTTGACCGATGAACGCAAGCCAGTCTTTGCAGCAGGTGTAGCCATTTTGGCTGCCATCTTCCAATCGCTAAAAATCAACCAGATGTTTTTCTCGGATGGCGCGTTGCGAGAAGGTCTGCTCTACGAGATGGAAGAACGTTTCGCTCGTTCTGATATTCGTATGCGCACCACAGAAAACCTAGCGAAAAAACATCGCGTTGATATCGAACACGCGGCACGCGTAAAAGGTCATGCAAGAGAGATGCTGTGCCATGTTCGTTCTGAACTTGGTATCAAGAAGAAGAGTGAGCTGTTTGATTTACTGGAATGGGCGGCTTTGCTACATGAAGTCGGCTTGAGTATCAGTCTGCGCGGTTTCCATCGTCACTCGTTCTACATTCTGCTGCATTCCAACTTACCGGGCTTTAACCGCGAGCAGCAATTGGTATTGGCGACCTTAGCTCGCTTCCAACGTAAATCCCTTAAGCTGAATGAGTTCCCAGAGTTCAATCTCTACAAAGAGAGTGACATCATCAACTTAATTAAGATTCTACGTCTAGCCATTGTGGTCAACGGTCAACGCAATGATGACCCGCTACCAAAGCTGACACTGTCGATAAAAGAAGAGAAGTGGGTACTTACCTGCGTAGAAGAAGATTGGTTGGAGAGTAACAAACTACTCGATGCCGATTTGCAGGAAGAACAACAACGCTGGGAAAGCGCAGGATGGGCATTGAGTTTCTAACTATAAACTCAGTTAACTATGAACTCAGTGAGACAAAGAAAAAGGTCGGCTTATAAACCGACCTTTTTTAGTTCCTCGGCAGCGAAATCAGCAGTAATCGGAACATAACCGTCTTTCGCAACCAGCGCTTGCCCTTGGGCAGAGAACATAAAGCGAATAAACTCAGCTTCAATTGGGCTTAGCGGATAATCCGGATGTTTATTCACGTATACATAGAGGTAACGCGATAGTGGGTACTTACCCGAGATAATATTTTCACGCACTGGGCTAACGTAATCGGTGCCTGTTTTCGCAATAGGAACTAAACGAACCCCCGCCACGCGATAACCCACACCAGAGTAACCAACACCACTGATCGTTGATGCTACAGACTGCACTACTGATGCCGATCCTGGTTGCTCATTCACGCGAGTTTTAAAATCACCACCACACAAGGCATTACTTTTAAAGTAACCGTACGTACCTGATACCGAGTTACGCCCAAACAGCTGCAAGTTACGCTTTGCCCATTCAGCTTTGATGCCTAACTCACGCCAGTTAGTGATGAACTCACTTTCACCGCAGCGCAATGTCGCGGAAAACATCGCGTCCAGCTGATGGAAGTTAAGCCCTTTGACTGGATTATCTTGGTGCACAAAAATACCAATAGCATCAATCGCAACACGAAGCGCCGTTGGCTTGTAACCATGCACCCGCTCAAATGCTTCGATCTCACGCATACGCATTGAGCGACTCATTTGACCGAATTGCGCAGTTTGCTCCGTTAACGCCGGTGGCGCAGTCGATGAGCCAGAAGCTTGTACCTGAGCATTAATGTTCGGGTAGATAGATTTAAACTCTTCCACCCAAAGCGTGGTCATGCCCGCCAGTGTATCCGAGCCGACCGACAATAAGTTGCCCGCAATACCCGTTGTCTTTTGATAATTCGGCAGCGGTTCATCTTGTGCAACAGCCATGCTGGAAAGCACTAACGTGGCTAGAGTGATGTTCTTGATTGCTTTGGATACGACACTCATTACTTCACCACCAAACGACTTGGTAGGATGAAGGAGAACTTACTGCCGACACCAACTTCACTGTAAATTTCGAGGTGAGAGTCATGGTGGCTCAACGCGTGCTTAACGATGGCTAAGCCTAGGCCACTACCACCAGTATCACGTGAACGAGCTTTATCGACGCGATAGAAACGTTCGGTCAATCGATGTAAGTGTTGTGGTTCAATACCGTCACCGCTGTCTTCAACCTCTAGACAAGCACCTTGTGCGGTTTGATACCAACGAACGTTAATGTGTGCACCGGGTGGTGTGTATTTCACCGCGTTGTACACCAAGTTAGAGATCGCACTACGCAGTTGGTCATCATCGCCAAGCACGCGCAGACTAGAATCAACATCGAACTTCAACTGATGCTGATCATCACCACTTAAGCTTACCGCTTCCTTCTCTAGCACTTCTAACATGCTAGGGACATTGACCACATCTTCCAACTCATGCATTGGTGCCGCCTCAATCTTAGACAGCGTCAGAAGCTGATTAACCAAGCTGTTCATGCGGTTGAGCTGCTCTGTCATCACCCCATGCGCTTTCGTCCACATCGGGCCAACAATCATGTCTGGGTCTTCCGTCATCTCAAGATAGCCTTGCAGTACCGTCATCGGTGTACGAAGCTCATGAGATACGTTAGCGAAGAAGTTACGACGCATACCTTCAAGCTGTTTAAGTTGGCTCACATCACGCACCACCATCAGATGTTCCCCTTCGGTGTAAGGTACGATACGCAATTCCAACATTCGCTCGACATTCAATGGTGAACGCATTTCTAGCGGCTCTGAGAAGTCTTGTTTATTGATGTACTTAATAAAGTCTGGAGTACGGATGAGGTTAGAAATAGGTTGCCCAGAATCTTCCGGCCAGTGGAAACCCAAAAGGTGTTGTGCGAGCTTGTTACACCATACGATGTTACCTTCAGCACGAAACACCACCACCGCATCCGGCAGCGATTCAGCACCATTACGGAAACGGCGAATCAAATTGGTAAGCTCTTTACGCTTACGACGCTGACGTTGTTGCAATCGGTATAAGCCGTTGAATAACGATTCCCAGTTGCCACTGCCTGACGGTGGCGTAAGACGCTTTTCATCCCACAACCAAGCCGACAAGCGCACCTGATTATGCAAATGCCATACAAGCTGCAAAGCCGTGGCCGCCAAAAGCAACCACGGCATGTAACCGAATATCCAACCTATTATCACCCAAGGGGTGTAAAAAAAAGCCAGCTCCCAGGCCAGCTTTTTCCAAGTTAATCTTTCAACCACTCATTACTCCATAAATGGTATTGATAAGCTGCTAGTGATGTTATGCCTTCGTCGAGAAACGGTATCCTGCGCCACGAACGGTTTGGATTAGTTTGTCGTGACCTGCCGCCTCAAGCGCTTTACGCAAGCGACGAATGTGTACGTCAACGGTACGGTCTTCTACATACACGTTGGTACCCCAAACGTTGTTTAGCAGTTGTTCACGACTGTAAACACGCTCTTGGTGCGTCATAAAGAAGTGCAGCATTTTGAACTCAGTTGGACCCATATCTACAGCTTCATCATTTGCAGTCACGCGGTGAGAAACAGGATCCAACTTCAGACCTTGTACATCAATCACATCTTCAAGCGCAGTCGGTGTTACGCGGCGAATAACGGCTTTAAGACGAGCAACCAACTCTTTTGGTGAAAAGGGTTTGGTGATGTAGTCATCCGCGCCAACTTCTAAGCCGCGCACTTTGTCTTCTTCTTCACCACGAGCTGTCAGCATCACAACGGGGATATTGCGAGTTAACTCTTCGCGCTTCATGTGTTTGATGAAGTTAATACCACTACCACCTGGTAGCATCCAGTCTAGTAGCACTAAATCCGGGAAGGGTTCAGCCAGTTTGGTTACCGCAGAGTCGTAATCTTCTGCTTCTACTGCTTGATAACCTTTCTGTTCAAGCACGAAGCATAGCATTTCGCGAATCGGAGCTTCGTCTTCAACAACCAGAATCCTTCTAGACATAATTGAATAACCTTATGTGAGTTGAGCTAATGAATTTAAAGGACAAAGCGCCCCTCTATGCATAAGCATTATTACTACCAATTATGACACTTTTGTGACCTTTGAAAACAAATTTTCATATAAGTTTCTTTTGAGGTTCATCATGATCTTTTTCAATTCAATTAGGACAACGGCGGGAAAATTCCCTATGATTAGTCCCTTGTCATCAAGCCTAGAGAAGATTTATGTGGTTTAAAAACTGTCTGGTATACCGCGTTAACCGCGAGGTTAACTTCAACGCCGATCAACTGGAAACTCAACTAGCCGAGTTCCGATTCACCCCTTGTGGCAGCCAAGATAAGCAAAAGTTTGGTTGGGTTAGCGCGATGGGTAGAAATGGCGACATGATGACGCACGTTTCTGAAAACCGCATTCTGATTTGCGCTAAGAAAGAAGAGAAAATGCTGCCAGCTTCAGTGATCAAAGATTCACTAAACGCGAAAGTAGAAGCAATGGAAGCACAAGAAGGTCGTCCTCTTAAAAAGAAAGAAAAAGACAACCTTAAAGATGACATCGTAATGGATCTGCTGCCTCGTGCATTCAGCCGCAGCAGCCACACTTACGTACTTATCATGCCAAAAGAAGGCTTCATCCTTGTTGATGCAAGCAGCTACAAAAAAGCAGAAGACGTGTTAGCACTATTGCGTAAAACAATGGGTAGCCTACCTGTTGTACCAGCAATCCCAGAAGTGGCTATCGAAACGACGCTAACGGAATGGGTGAAAAGCGGTGATACGCCACAAGGCATTTCTATGATGGACGAAGCTGAGCTTAAGTCTGTGCTAGAAGAAGGCGGCGTGATTCGTTGTAAGAAGCAAGAGCTGACAACCGATGAAATCCGCAACCACATCGCTGCAGATAAAGTAGTGACTAAGCTAGCACTGAACTGGCAAGATCGTATCGAATTCATCATGACAGAAGATTCTGGCATCAAACGTCTGAAGTTCTCTGATGAACTAAAAGATCAAAACGATGACATCCCACGCGAAGATCAAGCTGCTCGCTTCGACGCAGACTTCTCTCTAATGTGTGGCGAGTTCAGCGCTTTCCTACCAAATCTATACGAAGCATTGGGCGGCCTGCCAAACCCTAACGCTTAATTTAGTACAAAGATTAACCATAAAGCCCTCACTTTTTTTTGAGGGCGTTTGTTTATCTAAACCATAATTCTCCTAGTCACAGGTCACATTTTGACGTAAAATTTTCGCCCCATTTCCATGAGGTGGAATTGGCCTGACTTGTGATCAGATATTAAGAGAATTGAGCAATGACAACAGAGAAAGCATTCGTACCAGAGCTACTGTCTCCAGCAGGTAGCCTTAAAAACATGCGTTACGCATTCGCCTACGGCGCAGATGCAGTATACGCTGGCCAACCTCGCTACAGCCTTCGCGTACGTAACAACGAGTTCAACCACGAAAACCTACAAATCGGTATCAACGAAGCACATGCCCTAGGCAAAAAGCTTTACGTGGTATGTAACATCCAACCGCACAACTCTAAGCTTAAAACTTTCATCCGTGACCTTAAACCAGTGGTAGAAATGGGCCCAGACGCACTTATCATGTCTGATCCAGGTCTTATCATGATGGTTCGCGAAGCGTTCCCAGAAATGCCAATCCACCTGTCTGTACAGGCGAACGCAGTAAACTGGGCAACAGTGAAGTTCTGGGCTGCTAACGGTGTTGAGCGTGTGATCGTTTCTCGTGAGCTTTCTCTAGAAGAAATCGAAGAAATTCGCGAGCACTGTCCTGAAACTGAACTAGAAGTTTTCGTTCATGGTGCTCTATGCATGGCTTACTCTGGCCGTTGCCTACTTTCTGGTTACATCAACAAACGTGACCCTAACCAAGGTACATGTACTAACGCATGTCGTTGGGAGTACAAAGTTGAAGAAGGCAAAGAAAACGACACTGGCGATATCGTAGAAAAATTTGACCCAACGGAAGCGCAAGCAATCGAAGTTGCTGACGAGCGCCCTGAGACAACCATCGGTCGCGGCAAACCAACCGATGAAGTCGTTCTGCTTTCTGAAGCGCACCGTCCAGAAGAGAAGATGGCAGCTTACGAAGATGAGCACGGCACTTACATCATGAACTCGAAAGACCTGCGTGCAATCCAACACGTGGAACGTCTAACTAAGATGGGTGTTCACTCATTGAAGATCGAAGGTCGTACTAAGTCATTCTACTACTGTGCTCGTACTGCTCAGGTATACCGCAAAGCGATTGATGACGCAGTTGCTGGTCGTCCATTTGATGAAAGCCTAATGGGTACGCTAGAAAGCCTAGCTCACCGTGGCTACACAGAAGGTTTCCTACGTCGCCATACTCACGACAGCTACCAAAACTATGATTACGGTTACTCTGTATCTGATGCTCAGCAGTTCGTTGGTGAATTCACTGGCAAACGTCGTGGTGACATGGCTGAAGTTGAAGTGAAGAACAAGTTCATCGTTGGTGACAGCCTTGAACTAATGACGCCAAAAGGCAACGTAATCTTCACGCTAGAAGCAATGGAAAACCGTAAGTCAGAATCAATTGAAGACGCAAAAGGTAACGGTCACTTCGTATTTATCCCAGTTCCAGAAGATATGGATCTAGAATACGGTCTGTTAATGCGTAACTTAAATGCTGGTCAGGATACCCGTAACCCAACTGGTAAGTAATCATGGCACTACTTATTACTGACAAGTGTATCAACTGTGACATGTGTGACCCTGAGTGCCCTAATGGTGCAATTACTATGGGTGACAGCATTTTCGAAATTGATCCTGCTCTATGCACTGAGTGTAAGGGTCACTACGAAAAACCAACATGTCAGTCGGTGTGTCCAATTACGAAGTGCATTATTACCGACCCAAATCATGTCGAGACTGAAGAGCAATTGCTAGAGAAGTTTGTGATTATTCAAGGGTTAGCGTAATCAAAAGGGGTTCAACTTTGCAGCCAAAGTTGAACCTTTTTTTAACCCGATTTTTCGATAGGAATGATGTTGCAAAATAGTTCTTTCTCGAAATGATACTCTAACTTTTCGCGCCAGTTTTCAGCTTGAGATACCGGTATTAAATAAAAATTTTCACGGCTCGTATCAGTAACGAAAGCTATTCCGTATTGCATCAGTTCGTAATGCACATCATTAACAAAACCTGGATCAAGGCGCTGACGCCCTGTCAGGTGATTAATATCCTCTCGAGTCAAATAGACCCCTTTAGTATCACTGCTAAATCTGTGTCTTAACCACTCTGCAAATTCTTTTGCACAAATCATAGTCATGGTTTTGTCCTTGATTAACTCTTTGGTGGGGAGACCGCCTCCTTTCCCACCTTAATACAGTAGTCTGCGTTGTCGTTTGTCCTTCACCAACCAACAGACATATTGCTAAGAAATCAGAGAATCGCGACGAAAAGATCTTTCTTGAAATTAAAGTTGCGAGTAAGGAGAACTGACGCAACCTTTTGTTTATGTTAGATTTCTATAATATGCCACCAAAACTAATCAGGTTAGTTTTTATACTGGTATTATTCACTGTAGACAAAAGAATGATCTTTCTCCAGTTTCATGAAAAGAACTGGAAAGGGCATATTTATAGATTAATGAGGGGCAAAGGTCTTTAGTTCTTAGTGATCAACGATTGACACTGTGCTGGTATCACCTTTTGTTTTTTCGGCTTTGGTGTCACCTTAGGCTTGTTCTTCGACACTGGAGGCGGCGTCGCTTTAGGCTTCCAACTAGCCAATTCAGTACCACAGCCATCACCCACAGGAGGAGGTGCTTGGTTTACACAATTAGAGCTCGACTCAGGGCAAGTTAACCTGACATGAAAATGGTAGTGGTGTCCCCACCACGGACGCACCTTACGCAACCAAGCTCGGTCATTATCTCCTTCCTGCTTACATAGCTGCTCCTTAATCACTGGATGAACAAAGATACGAGCCACGTCCTCACTTTGTGCCGCACTACGAATAAGCTCAAAATGCCGAGCCTCCCAGCGATGCTCTAGGATCTTGTATTTCTTGAGATCCACGACACTCATTGGCTTAGGAAGTTGAAGCTCATTATAGGAAAGCGGTTGATCAGCCAAACGCAGCCAAATATCAATGTCTAATCCTGTTTGATGGCTAGAATGGCCAGAAGAGAAGCGCCCACCTCTTGCTAGTGACAAATCACCAATAAGTAACGTTGTATTCAGATCTTGGTTTGCTTTCAGCGCTAACTCTTCAACGAAATTTATTGTATGGGGGTGCCCATAGTAACGTTTCGTTTTACTTCGTAGTACCTGATAACCAATACCATCAAGAGGGAGAGGAGAAGCGCCATCTAAGCAGCCGTTTGCATAACTGCCAATAGAAGAAGAAATGTTTTTTGTGGGACCAGAGACCTGCTCCCACGGGGATGCATAGAGTGAAGCTGAGAATAAAAAACTTAAACAAAAAGAAAGACTCAGCTTCATCACGCTCATTCCTTAGTAGTGCTCACCATTATCATAGTAGCCTTTAGGAGAGAGTGCAGAGAAAATTACCGCAACGTCGATATCTTCACCTACGATGCCACGTACTTGCTTAGTAATCGCTTTGGCAACTTCGTCCTGAGTATCTTGTCCACGGTCGAACCACAACACCTCAACAAAAGGATAAGCGCTGCTTACTTCACCTTCACTGAAAAAAGTGGTGTAAATGTACTCAAACGTGAAATCTTCACGAGGGCAGTCCATTAATGGCAGTAATTCATCAGTAAGAGGTTTTGACAGTGCTTGAACCGTTTGAGGTTCTACCGCTCTAAATCGAAGATGTGGCATAGACTTGCTTCCTAATTATTAGAATTCAGCGCCGATAATAACAGGAAGTCACCTTCTAATCACTTTGAGCGCAAGCTATCCGCCACAAAACTGGTGGATACCGTAAAGCCATAGCGGTGATTCGAAAGCTTCGTCCCAACACTACTATTTTGGTATAAGGGGAATCCGCTACTCTTTTAACTAGGTTGATGCTCTTTTGTTCAAACGTAAAAAAGCCCCAGCATTTCTGCTGGGGCTTTAGAAAATGGCAGGGGTGGATTGGACCAGCACTCTAGAAATTCGATAAGACTTGCAACCAAGCGGGTTGACGCTCCAGCCGTCCAACTAGATTAGTACTCTTTTCTTCAAATACGAAAAAGGCTCTAGCATTTCTGCTAGAGCCTTGAATATGGCAGGGGTGGATTAGACCGGCACTCCGGAGATTCGATATGGCTTGCTACCAAGCAGGCTGGCGGCTCAGCTCCCAACACGCACTATTTGGGCATTAAGGGAATCCGTAGATCTTCCAACTAGACTGGTACTCTTTCCTTCATATACGAAAAAGGCTCTAGCATTTCTGCTAGAGCCTTAAATATGGCAGGGGTGGAGAGATTCGAACTCCCAACACGCGGATTTGGAATCCGCTGCTCTGCCAATTGGAGCTACACCCCTGTAATTCGTGTTTAATGAGACGACTCTCGAATAAGTGGCGGAGCGGACGGGACTCGAACCCGCGACCCCCGGCGTGACAGGCCGGTATTCTAACCAACTGAACTACCGCTCCGCACTGGTTAGACCTAAAGTCTAAGCTTTTGTCTTCACTTTTTCATAAAAAGTGAAAATAAAATACAAGCCTGG
>NZ_JAHGAH010000209.1:0-16121 GCF_030248475.1 Vibrio sp. D173a | reverse complement strand
TCTTCACAACACTGGTACTTTTGGTATCGAGTGTGGCGAATAGTGAGCCGTTGATGAATATTCAAATGATGTCTACTGGCATGGCTCACCATCCTGCTATGATGAGTGATAACGAACACTGTGGCATGCCTGGCATGATGGACGTCTCCATGACAGACGTTTCTATGTCCGAAGCGTCCGTAGCAGAAAATGGTGGTGTAAGAGAAACCAGCATGAACTGTGGTGGAGGCTCCGGCATGGTTCATACCTGCTGTACTGCCGCATGTACGATAGTTTTCGTCCCCCTAGCGAACCCTATCAATAGCCCAATGCCAGTCGTCTATCGCGCAACTATTACTCCTGAAGTTGCTTCCCCAGTCGTACACGTCAGCCGCGACCTTTACCGACCTCCTATAGTTTAAGTCAGTCAAGCATTCGACCCTGCGTGTGTACCGCAGGTTGTTTTAATGCGCCTGAACGATGAGGTAACAAGGCTTTACTGTTCCCGCAATAAAATCCGCACCTCCATCGATCCGGCGAACACTGGATTTAGATTATGGATATCAAACCATACCGCTTAGCTGCACCTATTTTTATGGTGGCTCTGGTCGCTGCGCCAACCTTTGTTAACGCCGCAGGTAAAGAGACGCACGCAGCGCAAAATTCCGCATCAAGTGAGCGAGCTTCAACGACCAAGCTTGCCCAACTGATCAACGTCGCTTTGAGTAATGATGGCAATCGTAAGCAATACTCAGCGCAATCTGCTGCCATGCGTGAAACGGGCGTTGCAAGCTCTACCTTGATGGACCCAAAACTGAAAGTGGGTTTTGGTGGCTTGCCTGTCGACAGCTTCAAGTTCGATGAAGACCCAATGACCAACATCTCCGTTGGTTTAATGCAACAGTTTGAGCGTGGCTCTACGCTTGATTTACAGCAGAAGAAAGCCAATCAACAAGCCGACGGCCTTGGACTTCAAGTTCACGCTCGTGAACTTGAGGTGGCTAACAGCATGACTCAACTGTGGTTAGAGCTCGGTTATCAGCAACGTGCGGAGCAAATCATGCTTGAGAACCGCAAGTTGATGAAGGAGATGGAAAACTTTATTCAAACCAACTATTCGATTGGTAAGAGTGAAGCGCAAGACCTGCTCAACGCCCAACTTCAAGTCAGCAAGTTAGATGAGAAACTGCAAGCCAACGCACAAATGCAACGTCGTCTTATCTCTCAACTCTCCGAATGGTTGGGGTCAGATTGGTTGGCAAACGAACAGGCTCTGCACGCGAGCAATCAATTGAACTGGGACACGCTGAACAACAAACTTGCTTCCAGCATCGACTCCACCAAGCACTACCAGCAACTCAGCCAACACCCGATGGTTAAGATGGCCGACATCAGCATTTCTGCCAATAAAACTCAGGTAGAAATTGCTGAGCAAGCCTACAACCCGCAGTTTGGTGTGGAGGTAATGTATGCCTACCGTCAAGCTGACAACATGATGGGTGAGCCTGCCTCTGATTTGGTCAGTGCTTACCTCACAATGGACATTCCGTTGTTCACAGGGGACCGCCAAGACCGCAACCTTGCTGCGGCCCAGTACCAAGTTGGTGCTGCGCAATCACAAAAAGACACCTTACTAACGCAGATGAATGCCAAAGTGAACACTTTGCTGGTTGATCGAGGCAACTTAACCCAGCGTTTAGAACGTTATCAATCCACCTTATTGCCTCAAGCGAAAGCGCGCATTCAAGCCGTTGAGCGGGGTTATCAAAACAACACAGCGCAGTTTAACGATGTGATTTCTGCCACGACTGACGAGTTAGCACTGCAATTAGAGCAACAACGTCTGCTGACCGATCTCAACATCGCAAACAGCAATTTAGCCACCCTACTCGGTGGTTTCGACTATCAAGTCGAGCAGCCAGAACTGTCTGAATTTAAAAAATAATAGGGTAAAACAATGAAAACATTTAAGATTGCAACCATCGCGCTGATTGTTGGTGGTGCTTTAGGGTTTGGTGCTAATCATTTTATTACGGGCTCGGCTCACAACATGAGTGCGATGGGTGGCGAATCTGCTGCAAGCTCTAATGATCCGCTTTACTGGGTTGCCCCAATGGATCCGAACTACAAACGCGACAAGCCGGGCAAATCCCCAATGGGCATGGATTTAATTCCGGTTTACGCGGAAGATCTATCTGGTGAGAAAAGTGCACCGGGTACTATCGCTATCGACCCTTCCGTTGAAAACAACTTGGGTGTAAAGACAGCAAAAGTCACCTTGGAAAAACTGTCCCCACGTATCGAGACCGTTGGTTATATTACCTTTGATGAAAGCCATCTATGGCAAACAAACGTTCGTGTTGCGGGTTGGGTAGAGAAACTTTACATCAATGCTGTGGGTGAGAAGGTGAAGAAAGGCGATGTGCTTTTCACCCTGTATTCACCAGAGTTGGTTAAGGCACAAGAAGAATTGCTGAATGCGTACCGCACTGGTCGCAACGGTTTAGTGAAAGGTGCAACAGAGCGTTTAGTGACGCTTGGTGTAGACCGTGGTCAAATCAAATCCATCACACGTAGCGGAAAAGCCTCTCAAACCATTGAAATTAAAGCACCGGCTGACGGTGTCATTGCAAGCCTAAACGTGCGTGAAGGTGGCTATTTGTCCCCTGCTCAAGCGGTGATCAGTGCAGGTCCGTTGGACAATGTTTGGGTTGATGCGGAAGTCTTTGAGCGTCAAGCGCACTGGATGAAAGCGGGTTCTCAAGCCACGATGACCCTTGACGCGATTCCGGGCAATGAATGGCAAGGTGTCGTGGATTACGTGTACCCAATCCTCGATCCGAAAACACGTACGTTACGTGTGCGTCTTAAGTTCCCTAACCCAAATGGCGAATTAAAACCAAACATGTTTGCCAACATCGCGCTGCAACCAGTGACCGACGATGCCGTATTAACCATTCCTAAGTCCTCCGTCATTCGTTCCGGTGGTATGACTCGTGTAGTTCTGGCAGAAGGTGACGGAAAATACCGCTCAGCTCGAATTGAAGTCGGTCGTGAAGCCGGAGAGCAAATCGAGGTATTACAAGGTCTGAAGCAAGATGACAAGATAGTCACCTCTGCACACTTCATGCTCGATTCTGAATCTAGCCAATCTGCAGATCTATCTCGTATTAACGGTGTCGAACCAGAAGCAGAAACGACATGGGCAAAAGGTGAAATCACCGATGTAATGGAAGATCACCGTATGCTCACCATCAACCACCAGCCGGTACCAGAGTGGGATTGGCCTGGCATGGTGATGAACTTCACCTTCGCTGATAGCGTTGATATGGGTGACTTGAAAAAAGGCCAAGCCATTGAATTTGAAATGCAAAAGACAGAATCTGGCCAGTACCAAATCATCGACTACAAGGCAGATGAAAGCGTCATTGCAGCAGAAGTTTGGCTAACTGGTGACATCACGATGCTGATGGCTGATTTTGGCATGATCACTTTAAATCACCTGCCAGTAGCTGAATGGAACTGGGATGCAGGCGAGATGAACTTCTCTGTCGGTGAAGAGGTGGATTTATCCGGTTTTGAAGAAGGACAAAAGGTTCGATTTCTAGTTGAAAAACAAGGGGCTGACTATGTTCTTAAACAGCTAGAGGCGGTTGAGGGGTAATTATGATCAGTGCAATTATTCGTTGGTCGCTCAACAACCGCTTCTTAGTGTTGATCGCCACTCTAGCGCTCGTGCTGGGTGGACTTTACAGTGTAAAGAATACGCCTGTTGACGCCATTCCGGATCTTTCTGATGTGCAAGTGATCATCAAGACAAGCTATCCGGGCCAAGCTCCTCAAGTTGTCGAGGATCAAGTCACTTACCCGCTCACCACCGCCATGCTTGCCGTGCCGGGTGCTGAGACAGTTCGTGGCTACTCTTTCTTTGGTGACTCTTACGTTTATATCATTTTCAACGATGATACCGACATGTACTGGGCACGTTCACGCGTGTTGGAGTACTTAAGCCAAGTAGCACCAAAGCTACCACCAAACGCAAAACCGACGTTAGGTCCTGATGCGACTGGCGTAGGCTGGGTTTACAGCTACGTATTACAAGACAAAACCGGTAAGCACGATTTGGCCGAACTTCGCAGCCTGCAAGACTGGTTCTTGAAGTACGAAATGCAGACGGTTGATGGCGTCTCAGAAGTCGCGACCGTTGGCGGTATGGTTAAGCAGTACCAAGTACAAATTGATCCTGCCAAGCTCCGTGCGTACAACCTCACTTTGCAGCAAGTGAACATGGCAATCCAAAATGGTAACCAAGAAACCGGCGCGTCCGTTATTGAAGTCGCAGAAGCTGAACACATGGTTCGTACCACGGGTTACCTAACCAGCATTGAAGACATCAAATCACTGCCTCTAAAAGTCACGGAGAAAGGCACGCCGTTGCTACTAGGCGACATCGCTGACATTAACCTTGGTCCACAAATGCGCCGTGGTATCTCAGAGCTGAATGGCGAAGGGGAAGCCGTTGGTGGCGTTATCGTAATGCGCTTTGGCGAGAACGCCAGTGAAGTCATTGCGAAAGTCAAAGACAAGCTTGCAGACCTACAGCGCGGCCTACCAGAAGATGTTGAAATTGTTGCGACTTACGACCGTTCGACTCTGATTGATGCAGCAGTAGAAAACCTATGGCAGAAACTCGCAGAAGAGTTCATTGTGGTTGCGATTGTGTGTGCGTTGTTCCTATTCCACATTCGTTCTTCGTTGGTTATCGCTCTGAGCCTACCGGTTGGCATTCTCACTGCATTTATCGTGATGCATTGGCAAGGCATTAATGCCAACATCATGTCCCTTGGTGGTATTGCGATAGCCATCGGCGCCATGGTGGATGGTGCAATCGTTATGATCGAAAACGTTCACAAGCACATTGAACGAACGCCACTGACCGATAAAAACCGATGGCAAGTTATCAGTAAGGCGGCCGAAGAAGTCGGCGCTCCGCTGTTCTTCTCATTGCTGATCATTACTCTAAGCTTCGTGCCTGTGTTCGCCTTAGAAGGTCAGGAAGGCAAGATGTTCTCGCCACTTGCCTTCACTAAGACGTACGCCATGGCAGCGGCAGCAGGTTTGGCAATCACACTCGTCCCTGTACTTATGGGCTACTTCATTCGCGGTAAGGTATTGCCGGAGCACAAAAACCCGGTTAACCGCGGCTTGGTCGCGTTGTACCGTCCGCTGTTGAACACCAGCTTAAAATACCCTAAGACCATGATTGTTATTGCATTAGGTCTAATGGCGTCAGCTTATTACCCAACCAGTAAGCTGGGTAGCGAGTTCATCCCACCGCTGGATGAAGGCGACTTGATGTACATGCCAACAACCTATCCGGGTATCTCGATTGGTAAGGCTCGTGAGCTGCTACAGCAAACCAATAAGCTGATCAAAACCGTCCCAGAAGTACAGACGGTATGGGGCAAGATTGGTCGAGCTGAGACCGCAACCGATCCAGCGCCACTCACCATGATTGAAACCGTGATTCAGTTGAAGCCACGTGATCAATGGCGTGAAGGGGTGACGACAGAATCACTGCGTAAAGAGTTCGATGATCTAGTGCAATTCCCAGGATTAACCAACGCTTGGGTAATGCCAATCAAAACGCGTATCGACATGCTGGCAACGGGCATCAAAACCCCTATCGGCATTAAGATCGCCGGTCCCGATCTGAAAGTGATTGAGAAGATCGGTTCTCAGTTGGAGCCAATTCTTAACGGCGTACAAGGCACAGCATCGGTTTATGCAGAACGTGTAGCAGGAGGTCGCTATGTCACGATCGACATTAAACGTCGTGCCGCAGCACGTTACGGCTTGAGCATCAAAGACGTTCAGCAAGTGATCTCCACTGCGGTGGGCGGCATGAATGTGGGTGAAACCATCGAAGGCTTAGAGCGTTACCCAATCAATGTTCGTTACCCACAAGACTACCGTGACTCGGTGGTAAAACTGCAAAACCTGCCGTTAGTCACTCCAAATGGCGCTCGTATTGCGCTGGCTGATGTAGCGGACATTCGCTATGAAGACGGCCCTCCGATGATCAAGACAGAAAACGCACGCCCGAACGGCTGGGTATTTGTCGACATCGATGGTCGTGACCTTGGATCTTACGTCGTAGAAGCGCAACAGGTTGTTGCTGATCAATTGGAGCTTCCTGCGGGTTACTCGCTGGCTTGGTCTGGTCAATACGAATACATGGAACGTGCGAAAGACCGCTTGAGTGTCGTGGTACCAATCACAATCGCCATCATTATGCTGCTGCTTTACTTCAGCTTCCGTCGTGTCGGCGAAGTGATGATCATCATGCTTACCCTGCCGCTCGCTATGGTCGGTGGTTTGTGGCTCATGCATATCCTCAACTACAACTTCTCGATTGCCGTTGGGGTCGGCTTTATTGCCCTAGCAGGTGTCGCGGTTGAAATTGGAGTCATCATGCTCGTCTACCTTAACCAAGCGTGGCACTACAAAAAGCTGGATGCAGAAGAGAGCAAGCAAAAGCTTGAGGCGAAAGACCTAACCGATGCCATTCGTGAAGGTGCAGGCTTACGTGTTCGCCCAGTAATGATGACGGTACTAACGGTCATTATTGGCCTTATTCCAATCATGTACGGCGAAGGTACAGGGTCAGAAGTAATGCAACGTATCGCTGCACCAATGATTGGTGGTATGGCATCAGCACTACTACTGACGCTATTAGTACTGCCAGCCATCTTCAAGCTGTGGAAACAACGTGAGTTGTGCCAAAGCAATGCGACTAATCATCAAGCTAGCACACAAGCTAGTGATGTAAACAACAACGCTTAATCCCAACTTTCCCCTCAAACGTTCAGTCTTGAGGGGAAACAACCACGTTACTAATGAATTAAAACAAGGATATAAAAGATGAAAAAGACACTAATCACTCTTGCTCTAGCCTTAACAACAACGACTGTTTTTGCACAAATGGATCATTCAAACATGGATCATGGCGATATGGATCATAGCAATATGAAGCATGAAAACATGGACCACGGCAGCATGAAGATGGCTCACAGCAAAATGGACCACTCCAACATGATGGATATGCCGGGTATGTCAGCAGTTGGTATGCCAGCAAAAGGGGCAAAGCCAGACAAAGTGGTACACGTTATCTTGGGTGATGACATGACCATCAAGTTCAAGAAAGACGTTAAGATTGAGCCAAACGATGTGGTGCAGTTTGTTGTGATGAACACAGGTAAAATCAATCACGAATTCACCATCGGATCGACAAAAGAACAGCTAGAACATCGTGAAATGATGAAGAACATGAGCGGCGACCACATGCACGATTCAGGCAACGCAGTCACGGTTGAGCCGGGTAAAGCCAAGCAATTACTGTGGCACTTCCACGGAGACAACAAGGTCGAGTTCGCTTGTAACATTCCAGGTCACGCAGAAGCGGGAATGGTTAAAAAGATTGAACTGTAAATAAGAGCCTATAAAAACGAAGGAGCTGACAGTTCAGCTCCTTTTTTAAACAGTATAAATCCCGCACCTGATACTAGCTTCTGCTGCCAAAGGCCAGTAGAGTACCTGCCCCAACAAACATACTGCCAAAAATTCGATTCAATATGACGGCATTTTTCGGCTCTTGAACTGACTTGGCAATACGACTAGCAACCAATGAATAGCCAAACATCACAGTTCCATCAATGAGAATCAAGGTCGTACCTAATATCAGTAATTGCTCGTGATAAGAGTATGTAGGAACAATAAACTGCGGTAACAGTGCAATCAAAAAAACGATACTTTTTGGGTTAGTAATGTTGACCAATATCGATTGAAAAAACAATTTAGAAGAGCTTTGTGTATTTATCGATTCTGCTTTATCAGCAAGCTCTGGCAGCTCTTTAAACTTTTTGATACCTAAATAAATCAGATAACCTACCCCAACCCACTTTATCAACGAAAATAACACTTCTGATTTGACTAATAACGCCCCAAGCCCCATACCAACAACTGTGATATTAAATACGTTCCCACACTGCAGGCCTAAATTCGCTATCAAACTCGTTTTTAGGCCATATTTCATCGCAATAGACATACTATTTATGGCACCCGCTCCGGGGGAAATAGCAAGCATCAGACAAGCGATAAAAAAAGCAATCCAAAGGTTATAATCCATAGTAAAACTCCATAATCTGTAAAACGAACAATGCGAGCTGTCAGTATGTTAAAATCACACATAGAAAAGAAAAACTATGTTTTAGCATGTTCATTCGTAAGGAAAACTATGGATACTCGGTTCTTGGAAAGCTTAATTTCAGTGGTGGAAGAAGGTTCTATAGCAAGTGCTGCACGATCTCAAATGATCACACCAGCCGCAGTAAGCCAAAGAATCCAAGCACTTGAAGCAGAGTTTAAATGCAAATTGTTCAGCCGAGCTGGTAGTACAGTCCAACCAACTGACGCTTGTTTAGCACTGTTACCGAAAGTTAAACGTCTATTACAGGATGTTCGAATACTGGTTGATTCTGTACAAGATTCAGGTCTGAGTGGCACGTTGCGTGTGGGTGCAAACTCTACGTCCTTAACTGCTTTTATCCCTGGAGCACTAAAGTCCATTCGTCTAGCTGCTCCGAACGCAACATTCCAAGTGATTCCTGGAAATTCGATTGATTTATACCGTGATTTACAAGAGGGATTACTTGATGCAGCGATCATGGTAGAACCACCGACCAGCTTACCCAAATCATTACGTTCTTTGCCTTTGAGAACAGAACCATTAGTTCTAATACATCACCCAAAATACAAAGGCTCTCCTATGTCGATCTTACAAGCATCTTCTTACATTCGTTATGATCCTACGTGCTGGGGAGGGCAAATCGCCGAAAAGTACATGATCCACAACCGCATTAAAAAGGCGCCTATTTTCGATTTAGACTCTCTCGAAGCGATCGCACAATTGGTTAGTGAGGATGTGGGTGTATCATTCGTTCCTATGTGGGCTGGTCTGGAACATTTCTCTAATAAGATCAGTATCACACAGGTTGATAACGACCAACACAATACCGAAATCGTTCTTGTCAGTGCCTTTCATCCACGACAACCCAAGTTGCTAGGGCTCTTCTATGAACACCTACTTAAGCTAGAGTCTGTCAACGCGGCTTAAGATTCGGAAGTAATAGGTAAGAATAGGATATCAATGAAATCGCGAGGATGTTGAAGAACAAAAATTGGCGAACTGAGCTGTACCTCTACACCTCATAAAGGAACCCTTTATCACAATAAGACCAAGTAGACATTGAGGCTTTACCAAATGAAAAGCTGATACGCGTTTCAATGGCAGCTATTGATGAAGCGATATACTACCAAATGGATAAACAACTCGTTTTTGCCAAAACGCTCAACCTCACTGACCATCTCGATTTTTGATACCAAAGCCATTACGTGCCCACAAAGCAACGTCAATCAGCGTAAAAACGGGGAAAGCTTGGTGTATGAAAAGATTCCTACAGAAAAAAGACAATAATCTAACAGTCATTAGAGTATTAACTCGCTATAGTTCGACTACATTCGCCTGAGTGTGAACCGAAATAAATAACACTAAGAAAATCAATAATGAAAAAGCTATTTCTGCTACTTGGACTGTTAGCCTGTTCAAATGCAACGTACGCCGCCAAACTTAATGAAGACATCTCCGCGATTGAAGAGCATATTTCGGGTCGAATCGGTGTGTCTGTCTGGGATACTCAAACCGATGAACATTGGGACTATAGAGGCGACGAGCGCTTCCCGATGATGAGCACATTCAAAACGCTTGCATGTGCAACGATGCTTAGTGACATGGATGATGAAAAGCTCGATAAAAACGCCACTGCCAAAGTAGAAGAGCGCAATATGGTGGTTTGGTCACCAGTAATGGATCGTATGGCAGGTCAAACAACGCGTATTGAACATGCTTGTGAAGCCGCAATGCTGATGAGCGACAATACCGCAGCCAACATTGTTTTGCGTAGCATTGGGGGTCCACGCGGTGTCACTACGTTCTTGCGTTCTATCGGTGATAAAGCAACGCGCCTTGACCGTTTTGAACCAAGACTGAACGAGGCGAACCCGGGCGACAAGCGAGACACCACAACACCTAATGCCATGGTAAATACACTGCATACGTTGTTAGAAGGTGATGCGCTATCCTACGAATCACGCATTCAATTAAAAATCTGGATGCAGGATAACAAAGTCTCTGATTCTTTGATGCGCTCTGTGTTACCAAAGGGTTGGTCGATTGCCGTTCGTTCTGGCGCAGGGGGCTTTGGGTCACGCGGCATCACAGCAATGATCTGGAAAGAGAATCATAAACCGGTCTACATCAGCATTTACATTACTGAAACCGATTTATCCTTGCAGGCGCGCGATCAGGTTATCGCTCAAGTGAGCCAGTTAATACTGGACGAGTACAATACTATTTAGCACTCGCTAAATACTAAAAAACGGAGCTTTCGAGCTCCGTTTTTTATTGCAGGTAACCTTACCAATAAGCAGGACTATCCAAACCTTTCACGCAAGAGGATGTCCCTTGGATTGGCGTCAGCTCACCAACAAGTGATTGTGCTAACCAACCATGTGGAAAGCTTAAAGTATGATCGGCATTGTGGGCGTTTTTATTCTGGCCGAGATTTAGCGTTATTTTACTAATCCTTGCTCAACCAAGCGTGGGAAGACCTCATTGCGGAAAATTGTGCTTATCGCGATGTCATCCACGTTTGAAGAATCTACCCATTGGCATTCTTCAATTTCGTTGCTGGCAACCACCTCGCCCGAATAATCATTTACGAAGAACACATCCATAACCAAAGTAATGCCGTCTTTATCGTGTGCAGGCGCCTCAAAGCGACCAAACAACGTTAAGGCATCTTCCGCCACGACAATGCTTACTTCTTCTTGCAGTTCGCGACATAACGCTTGCTCTGGTGTTTCACCACTATCCAGTTTTCCGCCCGGCGCATAGAAGGTGTCTTTGCCTTTTGATCGCAGCACTAACAACGCGCCGTCTTTAATGATGATACCTGCTGACTTATGCATTTTGCTTTCCTTCTAAGCGTTAGAGAAATTTCTCGATCATGACTTCATTGATGTAGTGGCCGTTAACCTTTGCGTGCTTCTTAGCGGTACCAACCACTTCAAAGCCATGTTTTAGATACGTTGCGAGCGCGTTAGGGTTGTCCTCTCGGACATAAGCAAACAACTTTTCATAGCCTTTGGACTTCGCATCAGCAAAGGTGGCGGTGAACAACGCTGACGCGACACCTTGTCGACGGCACTTGGCATCGACGAACGTACCGATAATACCCACATGTGCGAATGCCTTGGTATAACTGGCGAAAGGCTCTACGTTTTGGAAACCGAGCACGGCACTGTCTTCCTCGTTCCCTTCTTTTACATTCAATGCCACATTGAACACGCCCGTTTCAGGAAAACTTTCAATGAAGCCTTCTTCCTCTTCTGGGGTAAAGGTCGTATCAAGAATCGTGTATAAGCCCTCTTCTATGATGGGATTGAGAACTTCGGTAATGCCTTGATCGTGCTGTTTTTGTGCCTTTATGACGACAACTTTCATAGTGTTTTTCGTTCTTTTTATAGGGATGAAATAGGAGCTCGATTATCTTCTATCTTGATCGTAAAACCAATGACCTAACGATCGTTCGATCAGTAAATACCCACTGGATAATCCTATAATTAACGCCCTATAAATAAACCACCGCTTCGATGTTGTTGCCATCAGGATCATGAAGAAAAGCTGCGTAGTAATTTGGCGCATAGTGTTCACGCAAGCCAGGCTCACCATGACAAGTAAAACCAGCCTCAATACCTGCTTTATGAAAGGCCTCGACGGACGCTTTATCATTCGCTTTAAACGCAATGTGGCAAGGGGCACTTTGAGCCCCCTTTTCTATCAGGAAGCGCGTATTGGGTTCACCAACTAATCCAAAGCCTGCCGCTGCTTCGTCCGACCATTTTAACTCTATGCCCAAAGGGGTAAGCACCTTGGAGTAAAAACCGACACCGGCGTTAACATCCACAACCTTAATTTCAAAATGATCAATCATAACTATCCCTATTTGATTGAATTTCTTCCATAAAAAAGACCACCTTAGTCAAAGGTGGTCTCGATTGCGACGTCTATCGTTTTAGCGATAACAAACTTGTCGGTGACGCCTCAGCTTAACTTAAAGGACGGCCTTCATAATCACCCGTCAGTGTTTTCAAGAACGCTTTGATGGCATCCACTTCTTCATCCGACATTTCCACTCCGACTTGGTATTTACCCATGTCGTAGATGGCTTTTTCTAGCCTATCAGCATGGCCATCATGGAAGTATGGCGGTGTCAGTTCAATGTTGCGCAAGGTTGGCACTTTGAACTTATGTTTGTCTTCTGTGTTACCAGTGAAGTTGTAACGACCAAGGTCTGCATCCGTCATGTCGGTACCACGGTCCGCAAAGTAATCCGCTTTCATGCCCATGGTTTCAAACGTTTCACCACCCATCGCTTCACCCGCGTGACAGGTTTGACAATCGTACTTCTTGAACAGCATCAAACCGTATTTCTCGTGCGAGTCCAGCGCCTTTGTATCACCCATCATGTATTGGTCGAAGCGGCTGTTTGGTGTAGTTAGGGTTTTCTCAAATTCGGCAATCGCATCCGTAATGTTGTTGCCATTAATCTCACCTGAGTAAACCTTTTGGAACATCGCCACCATGTCTGGGTCTTGGCTTAACTTATCGACGATTTCATCCCAATCCATAGAGCCCATTTCAATCGGGTTAAACGGAGGACCACCCGCTTGATCTTGCAGATCCGCAGCACGACCATCCCAGAATTGCAGCTTGTTGTACACAGCATTAAAAACGGTTGGCGCGTTGATGCCACCCACTTGGTCATGAATGCCAACAGACGTTACGAGTCGGTCCACGCCGCCTGTATCAAGGCTGTGGCATGATGCACATGAGACAGTATTGTCGCCTGAAAGTCGTGTGTCGTGGTAAAGCACCTTACCCAGTTCAGCCTTGTCTGCGTCGGTTTCAAACGTAGTGTAAATTGGTTGTAGAACTTTGGTTTTACGTTCTTCAGATACCGGTGATTGTGCGTGGCGCTCAGCACGCTTTTCACGAATCCATTTCAATAGCGTGTGTTTTTCATCTTTCGACATACTTGCAGACCAGTGCATGGTCAGGTAAATCGCTGGCGGCATAGAATCGTCGTAGAGCACCTTCTCAAGACGAGCCAAAGCCACTTCAGAAACTGGGTCGTTCTGCTTCACGTCATCCAGCAAGTTTGTCATGTCAAAGTGACGCATGGCCACTTTCACATCCGCTTCCATAATTTGTTTTGCCACTGGCATTTCAGAATAGAAAGGCATTTCACTGCTCGGTGTATGGCAGTAGCCACAACCTTTATCCGCCAATACCTTCATCGCTTGATAATCCAATGTCGATTGATCTAACGAACTAAATTGCGTCAGATTTTGTTGAGCCACTTTTTTATCGTCTTGGTTCACCATATAGACAGTACCGAAGTACGCCACCAAGCCAACCCCTACAACCCCTACAATCCCTACAATCCCTACAATCCCTAGCGTTATTTTCTTTTTATTCATCACTGTTCCCCTAAATCAGTTGGGGCGAAAGTTATTGAAATGGCGATATTTTTAAAAATGGGAAAAAGGAATTGATATTAATCGAATATTTAGATGAGCAACGAATTTAACATCTAAAGCTTGTAAAAACAGACACTTGGGGGAGCAAGTTAAAAATACAACATAAAAACAAAAACTTAAAAGCGTAACTTTTATTGATATGAGTCAAAAATGACGAGAGCACCAATATATTAACCAAACATATTAAATTCGATTAAAAATAATTTAGAACGAAATAAAGTAGGAATTTAGGAAGGAATTATAGGCATAAAAAAAGGCAGCTCGTGAGCTACCTTTTTTGTAAGTCAGCAAATTAAATTATGCTTTCTTAACATCTTTAGCTGGGTAAGTCAGAGTTGCTTCACCAGCTTGAACGCGTACGTAGAAACCGCCGCTGCTCAGACCTGTAACAACCATTTCACCTAGATCGATACCTTTAGTAGCTACTACTACGTCACCGATTGAAAACATATTTAATACCTTGTTTATGTAGATTATGACCTTAAGTCGTTGGCGGTATTTAATCTGAAATCGCACCCTTAACCTAATCAGGTTTTTTGTCGTTATGATTAACTTTTGTTGTCGCCGTAAGCCTTGTTTTTAAAGGCGTTACAGGGCTATGACGAAGATCGCTTTTACGAGCATAAACTTACTCGGAGTTCAGCTCATGAAGTAGTCTAACCATATTGAGAGTGGTAATTGCTTATACTGAACTGCTAGCAAAGCCATTCCTACAAAGAGACTTCGCACTTCTGAATCAGTGGCTATTTAAAATACTTTTTAATCGATTAACGCGCAAAGGCCATGACTAGTCAAAGTACTCAGACATCCTATATCAAAAAAGCCACTTCACAGGACAAAGCTTTAAGGAACTCATCTTCTCACCTAAATTTCTTGACCAAAAAATTATTCATATCACTCGGATTTGGATGTAAAGGGCGGAGGAAGAGTCACTCACGCCCCTGACACTCAATAATTTATTATTACTTTATAAATAAGCCTTTACATCCGAAACTAACGTTCTCTATGATTTTTCTAAAAATTTTATCTAATGATGCAAAGTTAAAATTAATAATTTTTGCTTTCAAATTAAAAACAAACCAATTGATATTATTGACAATTAAATATACCAAAAAATCAGACAAAAACATAAAAAACAAGTCCGTAAGTGACATTTATTTCTTCTTTTTCTATATACGATTAAATTATTTTAAAGGAAAAGGGAGCTAAGTTATGGATTCACTTTTGAATGCTGTAGCATTATTTTGTGAAAAAGTCGGTCTACCCCACCCGACAGAGGAAAAAGATGTTTTTACATTCACTATTGAAGAGCAAGAAATCAACATTACTCAACTCCCAGCTGGTCATTTATTGATGTTTAGCACTCTGCCTGAGCACTATATTGAGAACTACCATCAAATAGAGATATACAGTGACAACTTATACAAACCATCAATTGGTTGGTCACAAGACACTTATGCATGGGTGATGTGGAATCGACAACCCTTCGAACATTTGGATATAAATACAATCTATCAACAGGCATTCAGCCTCAGTGAGGGCTACGCCCAGGCTTCAATAAAGGCAACACGAGAACCAGTGCCTGAGCCACAAATGGATAACTTGTTTTCAACAGCGATCAAAGCTTAGAGTAAAGGTGGTCAACAATGCCGTTAAATATCAATTCTAATGTAGTAAGTAAAAGTAACATTCAGCACGAAACAACCACGCAAACAGAAGCAAAAATCGGTGATAAGTCAGTAAAAGCCTCGGAAACTTCATCAAACGCGACTCTCCTAGCTAGATCTCAGGATTTACCTATAATGTCGCAGAAAGAGCTCCGACGAACGCAAAACACGATTTAGTCAGCGATTTAGTGAGTTTGGTTGAAGCAGGCCGAGGAGGAGAAAGAGCTCTCATGAACTCAGCATTTGAGAATACATTTGAGAAGCTTGGTGTGCTTATGATTAAAGTAGAGGCGGACGAGAACCTGAAAGACATCTTAGCGAATTCTAAAGGCTTTTCACGTAAACCCTCTGGAGGAATTACTGGAACTGACATAGATAACAAAAACCTTTATCAGTTTCTGAAGGCACACACATCAAGAGACTCTGCTGATAGTGAAACCTTCTGCCTACAAAGTATGGTAAAAGACGTCAAAAGTTGGACAATGCAGGCCATTGATAAGCAAGATAACAGCTTTAACAGCATCCAAAAAAAAAGCGTTTAAGGAGAGGCTTGAAAAAGCCAATGAAGTTGGAGCTGACGAATATCGTAAGAATCCCGCGATGCGAGAACCAGAAACAGTCGAGGAAGCAGCTCAATACCTGTACTTCGCGGCAGGTCTCTTCGGGAGTGAAAAAGATTGGTTGGAACGTATGCGCCCCATGAACCCACGGGGCGGTGTTGTTAATGTTTGAAGTTCCAAGGTAGGAGCGCAT
>NZ_JAHGAH010000208.1:0-18291 GCF_030248475.1 Vibrio sp. D173a | reverse complement strand
CTCCTACTCGATTTTGCGTGTTTATGTTCGCGGTAAGGATTGGAAATGGCTCAACAAATCACTGAGTTCGCTAAGCGCCAACGAGGCTGAGTCATTGAAGGTTTCTTGATTACCGTGATGAACAAGGCAAGAGGGCATCCGCGCGTTGTACGCAGCCTGTAAGTCATAAAGAAAATCGCCAACATAAAGCACTTCATCTGGCATTAAGCGCCACTCCTTCGCCAATACCTGCAAAGATAGTGGGTCTGGCTTGGGCGGGAAACACTCGCGAGTGATGACTCGTTCCACTGAGATTTGGTTGTGTTCTAGTTTGCGCTGCGTGGCGATTTGACAGTTGCGCGTCACGATAGCGGTTTTGATTTCATTTTGATGCAAGTGAGCGAGCAATTCATGACAGCCGAGCATGGGGGCGGACTGCTCAGCATCAGAAATCTCGTAATCAAATATCACGTTATGAGCGTGCTCTCGATGATGAGGGTGCTCGAGTGCTTCGACAAAATCTAATAGATCTTCACTCTGCGGACAACCGAGCTGTCGACGCAGTTCACCGAAGTTCATATCAGAACTCACCAAGGTGTTGTCTAAGTCAAACACCACGGCTTTAATTTTATCGAGCTGTAAAGGGAATGGATTCATAATGACCTCGTACAACTTAACCGAACTATCGTTTTAAAAAACAAAAGGTTAATGTTAAGTTTAGATTGTTCTGCTTAGATTGTACGAAAATAAATCAACCATGTATCACAAAACAAGGACGAGCCATGAGCATTCCTAAACCATTACAAAAAGGCGACACCATCGGCTTTTTCTCTCCCTCATCTCCAGCCACGGTATTTGCTCCAGAACGTTTTGAGCGCGCTAAAGCGTATGTGGAAGCACATGGTTACCAGGTAAAAGCAGGCTGCTTAACGGGTAAAACTGACCAATATCGCTCGGGTTCGATTCAAGAGCGAGTAGAAGAATTGAATGCGCTGATTCGTGATCCCGAAGTGCGCTGTATTATGTCTACCATTGGTGGTTATAACAGTAACTCATTGCTACCTTACATTGATTACGAGGCGCTGAAGCAAGATCCCAAGATCATTGTTGGTTATTCGGATATGACGGCTCTGCTCATGGGCATTTATGCACAAACTGGCATCGTTACTTTCTATGGTCCTGCTTTGGTGGCCTCTCTGGGTGAATTCCCGCCATTGGTGGACGAGACCTTCGCTTCGTTCGAATCGATAGTGAATACATTAGTTGGCTTGGAGCATCAATACACAATGCCACAAGGTTGGACGGATGAATGGATAGAGTGGGGCGAGCAAGACCGCGCAAAGCAAACCTTGCAAAACCATTGGCATTTCAAAGGCGAAGGCAAGATCACTGGGCGTTTGATTGGTGGCAACCTTAATACCATGACAGGCATCTGGGCAAGTGAGTTTATGCCGAGTATCGAACAAGGCGATATCTTGCTGGTGGAAGATTGTTTGCAGGGCATTGAAACGGTCGAACGCTCTTTTGCGTTGCTTAAGCTTTCTGGTGTGTTTGATAAAGTCAGTGCGGTTGTTCTTGGCAAGCATGAAAAGTTCAACGATAAAGGCACAGGACGAGCACCTATAGACGTGTTGCTAGAAGTGCTTAACGGTCAACCACTACCGATTTTGTATGACTTTGATAGCTGCCATACTCACCCAATGCTCACCGTTCCATTGGGATCGACCATGACGCTCGATTTTGACAATGAAACGGTAGCAGTGAGTTTAAAGAGCTAGCTTTTTTGACTAGTTCGTCTGAGAAAACTAGTTCTCCTCAAGACGAAAGATTTTGCCGCTGTCGGTGGAAAAGTAGATATAACCATCGGGGCTGATGGTTATATCTCTTACTCGCTCACCAAGATTCTCCATCAATCTTTTTGATTCGGTGAGCTTGCCATTCTCAATAGAAACCACGTTGATGTGCGCCAGTTTTAATGCACCGGCGAGGATTTTTCCGTCCAGCTCTGGGTATTTATCGCCACGGTACAAAATCATATTACTGGGTGCGATAGAAGGGATGTAAACCAGCTTGGGATCTTCCATTCCGGGAAGCGATTTGGCTTCCCCGACGTCCAATGGTCCCCAATATTCTTTGCCATGAGAGATTTTTGCCCAGCCGTAGTTCGCGCCTTTCTTGATTAGGTTTATTTCATCGCCGCCGCGTGGTCCATGCTCAATCGACCACAGCTGTTTTGTTGCTTCATCGTAAAACATACCTTGTGGGTTGCGGTGCCCGTAACTCCATATCTCAGGATGAGCTTCGGAAGGTTTGAATGGGTTGTCTTGTGGAACCGAACCATCAAGGTTGAGACGAAGAATACTGCCAGCATGGGTCTGAGTGTCTTGCCCATTATCACGTTCGCCACGGTCACCAATTGAGAAGTAAACTTTGTCGTCAATAAATGAAATTCGACTGCCGTAGTGGCGACCTGTGTCGGTGATGGCATCAGCAACAAAGATATCTTTCCATCCCACAAGCTGATTGTTTTGCAATTGCGCCGTCGCTAAGGCCACCGTATTGCCGTTGCTCGTGCGCTTGCTGTAGGTAAAGAAGAGTTGCGGGTTTTGCGTATCGGCATTCGGTGCGAGCGCGACATCCAATAAGCCAGCCTGTCCACTGGTGTTCACATCGGGGACGTTAAACAGCTCTTGAGGTTTGCCTGTGGTGATATCCAGCAACGAAACTGTACCGTTCTTTTCATTGACGATAACGCGTTGGTTATCTAAGAACTCGATCCCCCAAGGGATCTGAAATCCATTCGCCACCTCTTTGGCATGGTACTCAGCAGCGTTGGCAGAAAAGGATAAACAAGCGAGTAGGGCAGCAGCAATCGTTCTCATGGTTCCTTCCAATATGAATCGTATTATTGCTTAAAAGCTAACACTAAAAGAGAACGTTTGGCAGAGCATGAGTAGTATCAGAATGTAAAAAATCCCCGATACAAGATCGGGGATTGAATTAAGGCAATAGAGAATTGTTTAGTTAGCGAAATTACATCGCTTCTTCGAAGATCTTAGAGATTTCTTCGTGAGTTGCTTGTTTAGGGTTAGTGAAACCACAAGCGTCTTTCAGTGCGTTGTCTGCTAGTGTTGGGATGTCTTCTAGCTTCGCACCAAGCTCCTTGATACCTGCAGGAATGCCTACATCTTTCGCTAGAGTTACGATAGCATCGATTGCTGCCGCTGCACCTGCTTCAGCAGACATGTCTTCTACGTTTACGCCCATTGCTTTCGCTACATCACGTAGGCGCTCTGGACATACTTGCGCGTTGTAACGCTGTACGTGAGGTAGAAGAATCGCGTTACAAACACCGTGTGGAAGGTCGTAGAAACCACCTAGTTGGTGTGCCATTGCGTGCACGTAACCTAGAGACGCGTTGTTGAACGCCATACCCGCCATGAACTGTGCGTATGCCATTTGCTCACGAGCTTCTAGATCTTCACCATTTTTCACTGCTGTGCGTAGGTACGCTTGGATAAGTTCAATTGCTTTGATTGCTACCGCATCAGTGATTGGTGTTGCTGCGATAGACACGTAAGCTTCAATCGCGTGAGTTAGGGCATCCATACCTGTTGCCGCGGTTAGCGAAGCAGGCTTAGCTAGCATTAGCTCTGGATCGTTTACTGAGATAAGCGGTGTTGTGTGCTTATCAACGATAGCCATCTTGATGTGACGCTCTTCGTCAGTTATGATGCAGAAACGCGTCATTTCAGATGCAGTACCCGCAGTCGTGTTGATTGCGATAAGTGGCATCATTGGTTTTGCAGACTGGTCTACGCCTTCGTAATCTGCGATTTTGCCGCCGTTAGAAGCAACAAGTGCGATACCTTTCGCACAGTCGTGTGGTGAACCACCGCCTAGAGAGATAACGAAGTCACATTCGTTATCAGTAAGAAGTGCTAAGCCGTCATTAACGTTGCTGATAGTAGGGTTTGGTTGAGTGCCATCGAATACAACGGTTTCCACGTCGCGTTCTGCCAGTAGATCTTGAACCTGCTTTACTACACCGATTTGGTTAAGAATCTTATCCGTAACAATCAAACCTTTTTTAAAGCCTTGAGATTGGATGCTGTCTGTGGCGTCTTTCAAACAACCAGCGCCCATTAGGTTTACGGTAGGGATAAAAAATGCACTTGTCATATTGGATTGCTCCGTCGTTATTTTTAATAATCTTTCTTAATCTGTCATTTACTCTTGCATACTCCATTCTTGGTTGAGATTGATCTAGAACAAGATTACCCCCTTAGAGGTACCTTTAAGGATGAAAATGTGATGCTAGTCTTGTTGCACAGTGAGTTGGTGCAACATTAAATCAACAGATGGGAAATAATTCATTTGTTACGCAAACGATTGGCAAAAATGATAGGGCTAGTGTGTTTCTAGATTAAGTGAGGAGAAAGTATAACAAATCCCCATTAATATGTTCTTTATCAACGGGGATTGGTATGATGTGTTTTAAGCAAACGTTTTCGAATTAGGCGATTTTGACTAACTTATCAACCAGTTTTTCAATGCCTGACGCAGCTTGAGAGATATTCTCCGCTAACATATAAGCTGGAGTTGAAAGTACGTTGTGTTTCTCGTCGAAGTGTATCTCGTCTACCTGACAGTTTACGTGCTCTCCACCCATATGACCAAATGCAGCAGCCGTTGCTTCATCGTTACCAATTGTGCCTTGTACGCCTTGGCCGTAAATCAGAGGGATAATGGTTGGCGCGATGCATAAATAGCCCGCAGGTTTGCCCGCTTGAGCGAATGCACGACACGCTTGGGCTACATGAGTATTAATCGAACATTCCGCTCCTGAGACGGCGAAGTCGGTTAAGTTTTTCGCTGCACCAAATCCACCCGGAAGCAGTAGGGCATCGTATTCATCAACGTTGAGTTTGGCGACATCATCAATGTTACCGCGAGCGATACGAGCCGCTTCGATTAAGACGTTGCGTGTTTCATCCATTTCGTCACCAGTTAGGTGGTTGATGACGTGGAGTTGGTCAATGTTAGGTGCAAAGCAGTGCCAAGTTGCCCCTGCTTTCTCGATGGCGTAGAGCGCCAATACTGCTTCGTGGATCTCAGAACCGTCGTAAACGCCTGAGCCACTTAAAATAACTGCGACTTTTTTCATGATTGGATTCCTTTACTCTGAACGTTCTTTAGATTGTTCTTCACTATCTAGGCCATGCGTTTCCGAATGTGTTTTAACGTTTTCACTCTCGTCGTCTTCATCATAGTAGCGCACAACAAACGGTGTCAGCATGACACTCGAAGGTAGAAAATGTTTCATATCGACTCCAACCGCTTAATAGAGTGGTTTTTATACCGATTTTGGAAAAAGAGTACGTTGAAGCGGATCATTTTTGAGTTAAGCTGCAGTTTCCTTTGGCATTCATGAGCACTAGGTCACATAGATAATATGCAATCCTATCAATTTCGTTTCACCCTCTACGGTTGTATCGCCATTCTTTCTTGGAGCTGTTTACTCGGCATCGCAAGATTGGTGACCGAAAGCTTGGGGCCAGTAGGGGGCTCAGCCATGCTGTACTCGCTGAGCGCCATTTTTCTGTTGATTGTGGTTGGCATCCCAAAACTGTCGTATTTCTCACCCAAGTATTTAGTTCTGGGTGGAGCGATGTTTGTCTGCTACGAGATCTTCCTCGCGCTGGCATTGGGCTACTCCAATTCTCGTTCTCAGGCGATTGAAGTTTCCATCGTCAATTATCTATGGCCGGCACTAACCGTTTTGTTTGCTGTGTTGGGAAGTAATAAAAAGCCAAACTGGTTATTGTACCCAGCGGTAACGTTGGCGTTTATTGGTGTGGCTTGGACTGTCAGTGGTGATAGCGGTTTATCACAAACGCAGTTAGTGGCTAATATCAGTAGCAATCCGATTGTTTACTTCATGGCATTTGCAGGCGCAGTCATCTGGGCGGTGTATTGCAATCTGACTCAGAGACAGCAATCGAAGCACAATGCGATCACTTTGTTCTTTATCGCGACAGCCATTTCTTTGTGGATCAAATACGCCTTTACTGATGAGCCGCCAATGGCATTCAGTTGGGAAGCAATGAGGTACTTAGTGGCTTCTGCGGCTTTAATGGCTGGTGGCTATGGATTGTGGAATATCGCGATTGTTGGCGGCAATATGGTGTTTCTCGCCACCTTGTCTTACTTTACGCCGATTTTTTCTGCTCTGTTTTCTTCTATTATTCTAGGCGTCACTTTAAGCCACAGCTTCTGGCAAGGTGTCGTAATGGTAACGGTTGGTTCATTGATGTGTTGGCTGGTCACTAAAGAGAAGCGCGAAGCGGCTGGGTAATTCAATATACCAACCCCTCCTAACCTCCCCTTGTATTTGTCACCTAAGCTCTCAACACTCCGAGTCAAAGGGGAGGGACTGGTCCTGCATTTGAGAATAATTCAGTGCTCATTGTTAGCATTCGCCGGATCAGTAGAAGAATGGCGAGCTGAAGTTTGCAAAGAATAGCTTTCCCCCTTGAACTCCATATTCAAATGCAAGGCAGCGTTAGTCAATAAAAGGGGAAGTTGGAGGGGGTTGTAAGTGCACAAGCCATAGTTCAATGTACCAACCCCTCCTAACCTCCCCTTGTATTTTGCATCCAAGCTCTCAACACCCCGAGCCAAAGGGGAGGGACTGGTCTTGCATTCGAGGTTAGTCCAGTGCCTACTATGAGCATTCGCGGGAGCAGTAGAGGAGTGGCGATCTTAAGTTAGCAAAGAATAACTCTCCCCCTTAATCGCCGTATTCAAATGCGAAGCAACTCAAGTCGATAAAAGGGGGAGTTGGAGGGGGTTCCAAGTTCACAAACCACAGTTCAATGTACCAACCCTCCTAATCTCCCCTTGTATTTGGCATCCAAGCTCTCAACACCCCGAGTCAAAGGGGAGGGACTGGTCCTGCATTCGCGATTAGTTTATTGCGCACTACGAGCATTAGCGGGAGCAGTAGAGGAGTGGCGATCTTAAGTTTACAAAGAATAACTCTCCCCCTTAATCGCCGTATTCAAATGCGAAGCAACTCAAGTCGATAAAAGGGGAAGTTGGAGGGGGCTGCAAGCTCACTAACTGAAGAAATGAAAAAAGCTCCCGAGGGTGGGAGCTTTTGTTTTGAGTTCTAATGATTCTTGGTGGTGCTCTAATAAGCGACGTTCAACTGTAACTGAAGCTTGAATCTGTGCTTCGATAGTCGCTTAGTAAGCTGCTTACGAGTGTGCTCTAGCGTATCAAGCTCTAGTGTGTCGTCATCTACATGCACGTCCACATTTACTCGCAGTTCCTGACCAACTTTAGTTACCCCAGCCAGTTTCAATTGGTGCTCAGTTACCTTTTCAATCTCAAGAACGTCTTTACCAACGCTCTGACACAACTCTTTGCTAGGTGTCATCATTAGCAGTTCGCGTAGGGCACCAACTAGCATATCAAAAGGTACTTTAAGGAAGTAGAAGCCCATCAAAACCATCATCATAGGGTCTGCATACACTGCGTAGTGGGCGTATGGCGTTAATGATACTAACCATGCGGCGATGAAACCTGCAGTGACAGCGATACTCAATAGCGTATCCATTTGCCATTGCTTTTTCTCGGCTTCGATTAAACCAGATGAAAAACGACGGCTTTTCTTCGCCATAAACCACCAAGCGTAACCACAACCAACAACGTTAACCACACCAAAGATGGTCGCGATGGAAGCGTCTACCTCACGACCGCCTGTCATCAACGCCGTTACCGCAGAGAATAATGAGAAAGCAACAACAACTAAAATAACGGCTGCTTTGATAGCGATAACGATAGGTTCAAGTACAGCTTTGCCGAAAGGGAAAATAGATTTTGATGGCTTGCTGATGTAGTAAGATGCTGCCAGCGACAATAAAGTTAACAGTAGACTGACTAGAGAATAAACACCGTCAAATACAATGACGATCGACCCAACAAGCAAGCCAAGTACCATGCCTCCGACAGCAAACCCTGATGCTAAAAGGGCTGAGAAGGTTAAGATACTGTTTTCGTTTTTGCTTGTCCTGTCACACATAAAGATGCCTTAAATTATTACACCCTTACATTCTTTTCCTCAGGGCAAATTTAAGCAAATAAAAACTGTGTGACATTTAAACGATAAAATGCTTGTTCTGTTGTATATTTTTATTTTTCAAGGGTTTATATTTAAATCTTACTGTCAATATAATTGGCGCTCACTGCAATATTTTTAGAAGTCGAATAAATACTCGCTTAATTTATCAGCCAGCCAACTCATTGCAGGGTGCTCTGTTTGTCCGTTTGGTACGAACATGCAGTAGTCTTCTTGCGTCAAACCATAGGTGTGTTTGATCACCGCAAGTTTCTGATGTCTCAAATAGTGTCGTATCAATGGCTCTGGTAATACACCCCATGCATCTTCTTCCAAAATGGTGTTCAGCATGTAGTCAAAGCTGGAGAAACCAATATATCGAGTAGAAAAGGGGTGTAGCTCCGGGTTGTCTTTTTCATTCAAGTACACCATCAACGCTTGCATCTGGTTACGCAGGTCTTCATCGGTTACGCGACGCATTTTACTGAGTTGATGATCGAAGCCGCAGACCGACATCATGCGGATTTTACCAAGTGGGTTATAAACGATGTGCGGATCATCTACTCGTTCATAATCGACACCAAACGCAAAGTCGACCTGTTGGGTGCTGACTAAGTTAGCCAAGTCACCACTGGATGCGAGAATCAGGTTGAATGTAGTGGAAGGGAAGCGGTTATTCAGCGTATGCGAGAGTTCTTGCCACAATTCATCTGGTAGTGAATCATCACGCGCCACCCATACCTCAGCGTTGAAGCCATCAGAAACTTGAGCGCAGGTCTTTTTGATTCGCTGTGCGGTTACTAGCAAGTTTTCGCAGTCTTTAAAAATGGCTTTCCCCGCTTCCGAGAGCGTGAGTTGATTGCCCGTACGAGTAAATAGCTCGACGTCTAAGTCTTTTTCAAGCGCTTTTATCGCCATACTGAGCTTAGTACGGTTGCAGTCGAGTTGACGCGCGGCCTCCGATACGGAGCCATATTCGGCAATGGTACAAAAGGCTTCAACTTGCGATAAGTTCATGATTAAAAAAGACCTAAACTAAAATGATGAGAATCGATAACGTAGACGAATGAACGTACTGACGCCTAGAAAGATTATCGAAAAAAACGCGGATTCGCCAGATAAGTCTATGGTGTTTTGGCGTTTTTGCGGTAATCTATGGGGGTTACAAGAAGTGAACATGGAGGCCACGATGGCACAAGATTGGGACGGCTTAGCAAAGAACTGGGAATCTAACCCAGCAACAGATCAATTTGCTCAGTCGGTGTTTGCACAGTTACAACAGCTTACTCAGCTTGATGGCATTAAAGTATTGGATTTTGGATGTGGGACAGGGCAGCTAAGCCAATTATTGTCGCCATCCGCAAAAGAGATTGTGGCGCTGGATGCATCTGAAGCCATGATTGAAGAGCTTGATAAGAAAGAGCTAGAGAATGTAGAACCGGTTGTTGACGCATTGACGCGTGGTCTAGTCGCTCAGCACCCAGCATTCCGTGGTCAGTTTGACCTAGTCGTTGCTTCTTCAGT
This sequence comes from Vibrio sp. D173a, assembly GCF_030248475.1. Classification (NCBI taxonomy): domain Bacteria; kingdom Pseudomonadati; phylum Pseudomonadota; class Gammaproteobacteria; order Vibrionales; family Vibrionaceae; genus Vibrio; species Vibrio sp. D173a. The sequence continues at coordinate 8,663 of NZ_JAHGAH010000208.1, read as the reverse complement.
GCTGGCGTTCATCGAAGACTACGAAACGTCTCTAGAGATTGCTTATTCGTTACTTAACGCTGGTGGCCACTTCGTGCATTTTGACTGGATCGCAGATTCAGCAAAAGAAGGCTTCACGCTAGCGAAATCAGAAAACGCACTTATCAAAGCAGGCTTTACTGAGGTAGAAACGAAGAAAGTCTTCGAAGTTACATCAGACGGTCACACAATGTCAGTTTTAATGGGCGTAGGTCGCCGTTAACCCCCCCGACAAAGAACATAAGAAAAGCGAGCTATTTAGCTCGCTTTTTTGTTTCCTTTGATTCGCTAGACAAAGGTGAGTTGTCGAATTTCCTCTAAAACGTCTGGATTCGCAATCGCACCTAAGTTCTCAACTTCCTTACCATTTATGACTTGTTTGACCGCAAGTTCTACCAACTTTCCCGAGCGCGTTTTTGGAATGTCGCTGATAGCGAATATTTGGCTTGGTACATGCCTTGGTGAGCAGGACGTTTTAAGGCGCGACTTAATCTCTGATACTAATCCGTCACCTAAAGTGACACCCGAAGCGGTCTGCACAAACAGCCAGATTTGCTCATTGCTATCGACCTCTTTACCTACAGCGATAGAATCGACGATACCATCAATGGCATTTACCTGCTGATAAATTTCCGCAGTACCGATGCGCACACCGCCAGGGTTCAACAATGCATCGCTGCGACCATAGAAAATGAGGCCACCGTTCGCGCTGCGTTCTACATCATCACCGTGGTGCCAGATATTATCGAACTTGTTCCAATAGGCACTGTGGTAGCGTTCACCTGTATCGTTCCAAAAGCCGACAGGGAAGTTAGGCATGGAGTTGGTGCAGACGAGCTCTCCGCGCTGCTCATTAACACTTTGACCTCGTGAGTCGAACACTTGAACATCAATGCCCAAGCCCGCGTATTGGCACTCACCACGATAAACAGGCGAGATAGGGTTGCCTAATACAAAGCAACCACAGATGTCTGTGCCGCCTGAGATGGAAGCCAAATGGAGGTCTTGCTTGATGTGTTGATACACGTAATCAAACTGCTCTGGATAAAGCACTGAGCCAGTAGAGCACAACGTTTTTAAAGCAGGGAGTGAGTAATCTTTGATTGGCGACAGTCCGGTTTTTTCTATGGCTTCTAGATACTTGGCGGCAGTTCCGAAGAGACTTACTTCTGCACGCTGCGCTAAATCCCATAACACATTAGATGTCGGATAAACAGGGCTACCATCGAAAATCACCAAGCAGGCGCCGCTTGCAAGGGCAGACACGTGCCAGTTCCACATCATCCAACCACATGTGGTGTAATAAAAAACACGATCTTTAGGCTGGATATCTGAATGGAGTTGATGCTCCTTTAGGTGATTAAGAATCGTGCCGCCAACAGAGTGCACGATGCACTTAGGCTTGCCCGTCGTGCCGGAGGAATAAAGCACAAACAGCGGGCTATTGAATTCCACACGAGTGAAATGCAATGGAGCAGGGGAATACTGATTAGTGATGTTTTGCCAATCGTGAGTACAAACGTCGCACTCAAACAAATTCGGTTTGAGGTAACTGATCTGACACACTTGTCTTAGCCCATCAAGATGATCCGCGATGTGATGGTTCTTCTCCGACATATCGAAGGTCTTGCCACTGAAGGTATAACCATCGCAGGTGAACAGGACTTTCGGCTTCACTTGCCCGAAGCGCTCGATGACGCTTTCTACCCCAAAATCAGGAGAGGTAGACGTCCAAGTTGCACCTAGGCTGGTGGTGGCTAGCATTGCAATAACGGTTTGTGGCATATGCGGTAAATAGCCTGCAACCATATCACCTCGCTTGATGCCGCACTCTACCAACCATTGCTGAACGCTCGAGACCTCATTACACAGCTCTTTCCATGTGTAGGTATGTTTATCTCCGCGTTCATTTTCGAACCAAATTGCCAGCTCATCGGCTTGTTTCTCTGCCAAGCTGAGTAGATTTTCTGCATAGTTAACTTGTGCTTGAGGGAACCATATGGTGTCGCGGTTTGACATAGGCGATTGCCAGCGGCTCTCACCTTGCGTTTTGATTGTATTTCCTTGCGTTCCAATCAAGTCACAAAACTGCCAAACCTCTTTCCAAAAATGCTCGTTGTGCTCCAATGACCATTGGTGCAAATCAGAGTAGTTTTTGAGCTCGAAACCCTGTCGATTAATGTGTTCGATAAACTGCGTGATATTGGCTTGCTCGGTTCGATCTTCCGTCGGATGCCAGACTCTGTTGCTCTCGCGCATAGTTCCCTCTATAACAAAGTTTTAACGTTTTCAGTCTGAAGTGAAGCTTCAACAAAGTCAAACCAATGAGTGAATGTGGCTTTTCAGTTATATCAAGGTGTTAAGTGTCAATGTAAAGAAAATGTTACACCTACATTTTGATTGAAAAATCGTCGGGGGATTGGAAGGTGAAAAGAGTGCAGATAGGCTTAATGTAAAGGATTTGTTAACGGAGATGTGCGATGACTCAGTATCATTCAAAACCCGTCGATCAGGATGGAAGGGTAGAATGGAGCCATGAAGAGGATGCCATTTGGCGCGACTTGGTAACCAGACAAATGAGCGTGATTCAAGACCGTGCATGCGAGGCGTATCTGCATGGACTTAAGCTGCTTGATTTACCCCAGGACCGAGTGCCACAACTGCCCGAAATCAATCGTGTTTTGATGGAAACCACGGGCTGGCAAGTGGAGCCAGTGCCAGCATTGATCGACTTTGATCGTTTCTTCAATCTGCTTGGCAACAAACGCTTCCCAGTCGCGACGTTTTTGAGAACGCGAGAAGAGTTTGATTACCTACAAGAGCCGGATTTCTTCCATGAGATTTTTGGTCATTGCGCCATGCTCACCAACCCTGATTTTGCCGCCTTTACCGAGCACTACGGACAGCTTGGACAAGCTGCGACACCAAAGCAGCGAGGGTACCTTGCGCGTCTATATTGGTTTACAGTCGAGTTTGGCTTGGTCCGAGAAGGTAATAAAACCAAAATCTATGGTGGCGGCATCCTTTCATCTCCGGGAGAAACCATCTATTCATTGGAAAGCGACATCGCGATTAGAGGCGAATTCGATCTGCAAACTGTGCTAAGAACCCCTTATCGCATCGATATTATGCAGCCGAAATACTACGTGATTGAAGATTTGTCCCAGCTTTTCCAAATCAGCCAACTGAATTTATTGAAACAAGCCGATCTAGCGATTGAAGCCGGATTGCTTCCACCACTTTTTGAACCAAAGGAACCTGCTCATGTTGAATGAACAAAAATGCGAAGCTTGTAGTATCGATGCCATTGCACTTAGTAAAGAGGAACAACAGTATCTGCTGCTGCAATTGTCTGATTGGCAGATCATTGAGAGAGATGAGATTCCTCAACTTGAAAAGGTCTACAAGTTTAAGAACTTCAAACAAGCGTGGGCGTTTAGCAACAAGATTGCTGAGCTTGCAGAAGATGAATTTCATCACCCATCTATCTTGCTGGAGTGGGGCAAAGTGACCATCACTTGGTGGAGCCACTCTATTAAAGGTCTGCATAAGAACGACTTTATCTGTGCTTCGAAGTGCGACGCATTGGCGATTGAAGAGTAAAGCTGAATGATTAAAGAGAGATTCCGGACATCTCGTTCCTCGATTCCGGAATGACGTTGGTGGTGATGGGGTTACTCAGAACTGCAAAATGATGCACTCTAGGTTAGCTTCCGTCATTCTCGAGAGTGACGAAGGAGCGAGTCGGGAATCTCACTCTCAAACAATGCTCACTAGTTATAAACAAAAACGCCCGGACTGAAGTTCGGACGCTTTACTTTTAAGTTTGTTCTCTTGAAGTGTGGGTATTAAAGCTCAATTCGAAACACAGACGTCGTGCCTGAAACTTCATTGCCTACTGCGATAAAGTGTTGTCCGTTACGAGCAAAGTAGTTGATTGACTCTGGCGCCAAATCACCTGCTTTTGGATTGTAAGTGTCGTTCGCGCATTCGCCATCTTCCACTTCTGTACAAACTGGTTGGTTGTAATCACGACGGTTTACGTAATGCAGGAACTGCGCTTGCTTCGGGTCTGTGATGTCATAAATCATGATGCCACCTTGACGCTCCAAGCCGATGAACGCGTAGTGACGGCCATTGATTTGTGCCACTTCAATCGCTTCTGGCTCAATGCCTTTGTCGTCGCTACGGTCATCGCCGCTGTCATTACTATCGTTGGTGCTGTTGAAGTTCTTACCTTCATTCATTAATGCGATGGTTGCGAAATCGTCACCACTATCGAAAACCAACTCACCGTTTTCATCCCAAATAGAGAATGAACGTGCGCCAAAGGCTTGAACATTGTCTTGCGCAGAAAGTGTTTGTTCAGGCTTGATCACTTTAAGACGCGCGAGTTGCTTGTTGTCTTTTAGTGCTTCTGCCAATGGGTGATTTGCTGCGACTTTCAGCTTCTTACCGCGCACCTCATCAACATGGCTTAAACAGGTGCCTTGCTCAGAAGTATATTCATCTGTACCGAGGTAATCGTCTCCATCCCACTTAAAGCACGCTTGGTCACACAGAGCTTGTGTTGTTTTGAAGCCATATTCACGACCGTCCCCTTCGTTGGCAGAGAGTATGTAAGTTTTGCCATCTACCGAGTAGCTGTCGAGGGTATCTGGCATGTACAGACCAACCAGCTGAGGGTAGCTCTTAAAGTTGCCAATGATTTTGTCTTTGTTCGAAGCATCCAGTTTTGAGTCCGACCAAGATTTCTCGCCTAGACCGACAATTTTCTCTACCGATTTGCTTTCTGGGTTTACGATTGCCATTGCATTGTTCTCTTGCAGTGCAACGTAGATTTTTCCGTTGTCAGCAAAGGTGAGGTATTCCGGTTCTAGATCTTGCGCCACTGTGGCATTTGGACCAGAGATTCGAACATCTGCAGGTAACTCAGACTTACGTGGACCATCAAACTCATTGAAACCAATCTGCGTGACTTCTGCTTGGTTTATGCCTTGGCTCAAGTCGATCAGCGTGATGCTGCCTTCTGGGTCGACACTGTAGTCACCATTTGGCTCACCTTCGTTTGCTGTTGCGATGTATCTGCCGTCTTTTGAGAAGCCAACCATGTCCGGCAGTGCGCCGGTAGGGAAGGTGGTGATAAGCGACAAATCATCCGAGCGATACAAACCAACAATACCATTTGCTTGTTTATCGCTGTTTTCAATCGCAACAGCGACTAAACCATTAAAGACTGCAACACTGTTTGCTGCACCAATTTCAACGTCTGCCGCTTCGCCTGCGCTGTTGAGATCAATGAAGGCGGTTTGTGTTGGTGCGCCTTTGTCATCCATAGAAAGCACATCGACACGTTTCGCTTGAGCGTTGACCACGTAAAGCTTGTCAGTACACGCATCATATTGAACGATTTCAGCTGCTGATGTATCGAACGGTGCGTCAGCGATAGACGTCCCCATAAAAGTCAAACCTTGGATGGATGTCTCTCCCGCAACAGGTGCTACCGACGCTTTGCATTGGGCTGCAAACGAAGAGAGAGAATCGTCAGGTTGAGATGAACATGCGATGGCAAGTGAAGATAGTGCCAATACGCCTATTGCCTTAAATGGGGTGGTCATGATATTTCCTTATTAAACGGATACAATGTCACTCAATGCACCTACAGTAGATATCTATTCATTCACCAACACAGTGAGGAATAGCGCATTGATTGAAGTGTTATTAAACAAGGCTCTGAATATATGTATGATTTATGACCCTTGTATTGGCTTTTTATGAAACAAATGTGTCACTGTTTATCCAATGTTATTTGGGAAAGTAAAGGCACTAGGAAGTAGGAATAATGGAACTAAAACAATTTTTGGATGCGCTAGCGGCATCACCAGAGACAGTAGAATTTGAAACGACAATGGCAGCGATAGAGGCGAACTACGAGTTTACGCCAGCGGCCTTTGTTAATGGTGAAACGCAGAATAATGCAGGTGAGAACAACGGTTCATGCAAGATCTTTGCTTTTGGTCAACTGAATAATCTAAGCAAAGGGGCTACGTTGGCGTGTTTTGGTCGTTTCTACCGAGAAGATGTGTTGGCGCACCCAGAGAACAACGACCATCAAAACATTCGTAACTTTATGGTGACGGGCTGGGATGGCGTAAAGTTTGAATCCCAAGCGTTAGCGCAGAAATAGCGCGCTTGTAGTCTCAATTTCAATGACAAGCCAGTCAGCAAAAGACGACTAACTAGGCGACTGGCTTTTTCTCCAAACACTTACGGCATAAACAAAGTTGTCCTGTCTCTGGCTGTGGTAAATCTCTGGTCTCAATATCAAAGCACCAACACGTTTCTTTCCCCGCAGCAATATCGCAGTGCGCATTCGTGCCACACTCAGGACAAGAGTGGGTTGAATCATTTCCAACTAATTGTTCGATGATCGCGTCTCGTTGAGCATCAGACTTATTTTTCCACTGAACGATTTCTTCCACAGTTCGGTGGCAACCAGAACAGATCCCGCCATTGTTTTTACAGGCCGCGCGGCAAGGTGACTTCATTATTTTTCTCGTAGTACTTTCCAGTAAGCGGCGTACTTTAACATGAAACTGTGCTGCGGGAAGCTCAATCCATGATTCAACAAAACATCCATTAAGTGAATAAATACTAGTCAAACTTATATGGAATGATGAACTGTATGTTCAAAGTTTGAGGAGTTGGTATGTTTAAGTTATTGGTTGAGCGCTTGTTTAAGACAACGGTAGTTGTATCTCTAGGTTTCATCTTGAGTGGATGTGCTGGTGGCCCCGTCGTCAGTGCGACGAAATTCACCAGTTATGAAGATTTTCGTCCAAGTCCAGAGGGTGGGGTCGATCTCGTTTGGGCGAGAGTAGGCTTGCGCGATGCTACTCGTTTGAAAGAGAAAATGGATGAATACGACAGCGTAGTGATTGATCGAGTGATGGTCGTGGTTCAAGAATCTGAGCTGGATGATGAAGAAATCCACGAGCTGACGACATACATGATTGACCAACTAAAAGCGCGCATCTCACCCGTCAAAAAGATTGTCGACCAACCCGGTGAAAAAACACTTCGTTTGAGTATTGCCGTTAGTAATGTGGAAACGCCGAATCCTGTCCTTGCTGTCACCTCAAGTATTCTGCCGGTTGGCTTGGGGATTTCTACCATATCAAAAATCACGACAGGTGAGCACACCAATGTAGGTTCCGCGACAGTGGAGTTACTGGTGAGTGATTCAGAAAGTGATACACCGCTGTTTGCTGAAATTGATCGTCAAGCAGGGAACAAAGACTTCTCAACCATGATTGATTCTTTAGACGATGCCAAAGATGCAATTAACTGGTGGGTCGAACGCTTGGGTGTTACTCTTAGCCAAGATTTATCCCAATAGACCCCGTAGTATATGTTAGAAAAAGAAAACCTTATTAAACTCGCTCGAATGCAAATGCCGTTTGGCAAATACGCTGGGCGTGTACTTATTGATCTTCCAGAAGAATACCTACTCTGGTTCGATAAAAAAGGTTTTCCAGAAGTGGAGTTAGGCGAACTGCTAAAGCTCTGCCTCGCGCTAAAAATTGAAGGCTTAGACAGTGTTGTTAAGCCTTTAAAGCGCATGTAACCTGCTACAGCAACTCCCCATTAAATAAAAGAATGAACATGAATTTTGATATCAATGCACTGAAACACCACCAACTGGTTGAAGATGGCCAGCTAGAAGGGTGTTACCTCCATCAGCCTGCGCAAGGTAGCCAACAAAATGACAAAGCTGTTTTGGCAGAACGCCGAGCGTTGGAAAAGATGGGGTACAAGGTGATTCAGGTTCAAGCCAAAGGCGGTACAACAACGTTTGCTGAGGCGATGCAAAAGTTTGTGAAAAAGACGGGGCACCAGCCTCAATAACAAACGGCTCAATAACAAATGGATAGGTCCGACCAAAGTCCCTTCAATCTTTTGAGCAATACCAGCTACCTTCATACAAAAGAGTCAGGCTGTCGGGCTGACTCCTTTTGTCCCTTTCCGTACCAGCGACACTTAGCTTTTCAAACTATAGCAATGTGCTTTGCTTCACTTTTCCTCATACTTTACTTATTCATATCTTGTTAACCAGATTCTGGCCTAGTCAAACTTATCCGATTGAATTGACAAATTAGCATCCCGTACTTGGTCGATATTTGCGGCCCAGTATTCTCTAAGTTTCTTAACTTATTGATTACCAATTGAGGCAATATGCTTAAAAGTGCATTATGCAAGAGCCAAAGGTGACAATTTCTCGGCTAATAAGCGTTATGCGTCAACGCGGGAAGTCACCATTTAGAATTATTAATATCTAAGGAGGGATATTGTGGAGTGGTCAGTTTTAATCGTATTTTTTGTGTTGTTGATATTCATCGGTCACGGAGAGTTATCTGCGATGAAATACAAGCATAAATTACTGGAACGTAAGATCGACTTCTTACTTGAACGTTCTGGTTTGTCCGTAGATAAACACTTCGGTGTACCAGTACAGGTGTTAGATGCTGTCAAATCAGGTAACAAGCTAAAAGCGATGCGGCTTTATCGAGAGGAAACAGGCGCTTCTTTAGTTGATGCCCGAAAAGTCATCGAAGAGCTCAGGGCTGACACATAACACATATGAG
>NZ_JAHGAH010000207.1:0-2941 GCF_030248475.1 Vibrio sp. D173a | reverse complement strand
CAACTGAGCTAGTGTCGCATCAACAACGTTTCCGTCGTTCAGGGCTGCGAATTATAAGAGCATTTTTTTGTGATGCAAGTCCTTCGTTCAAAAAAACTTTATTTTTTTGCTGACAGATGAAAAAGCAAGCAAAACGCTCATTAATTACAACAATTTGGATCGCAGCCTTAACAGTTAGATCTTAAAGATCGTTTCGCGGTAGTACTTTAGCTCAGCAATCGACTCACGGATATCATCCAATGCTAGATGCGTGCCCTGCTTCGAAAAACCGTCTAACACTTCTGGTTTCCAGCGGCGAGTCAGTTCTTTTAGCGTGCTCACGTCCAAATAACGGTAGTGGAAGTATTCTTCCAATTCAGGCATATGCTTGTACAAGAAACGGCGATCCTGACCAATGCTGTTACCACAAATTGGAGAAACACCCTTTGGTACCCATTTCTCAAGAAATTCGATGGTCTGCGCAACAGCATCTTGTTCAGAAACATCACTGTTACGAACGCGCTCAACCAAGCCACTTGAAGTGTGCGTATTGGTACACCAATCATCCATCTTCACCAGCTCTTCTTCAGGCTGATGTACAGCAAGAACAGGACCTTCAGCCAAAATATTCAATTCACTATCCGTGACGATAGAAGCAATTTCGATGATTTTGTGCGTTTCAGGATCGAGGCCTGTCATCTCTAAATCCACCCAAATCAGGTTTTGATCGCTAAAGGACATGGTTACGCCGCCTATTTGTTTATCGATAAAAGAGGTACTATACCTGAAAATACTTGAAACACGATACTCACGAGTTTGAGCCGAAAGCGTGCTCAATCAACTGAGTTAACTCACATTAAGTACAAGATTGTGGCAAAAAAGAAAAAGTTAACCAAAGGTCAGGTGCGCCGCGTACGCAGCAACCAACAAAAACGCCTAAAAAAGCAAGAAGAGTCCATCCAGTGGGATGAAACCATGCTAGGCGCAAGTAAACAGGGTCTCGTCATCACTCGTTTCGGTCAGCACGCTGACATCGAAGATCTAGAAACAGGTGAGGTGCAGCGCTGTAACCTTCGTCGTGGTATCGAATCACTGGTATCCGGCGATCGCGTACTTTGGCGTGAAGGACTTGAATCAATGGCAGGTATTTCTGGCGTGGTTGAAGCCGTAGAACCTCGCACATCGATGCTAACTCGTCCTGACTACTACGATGGCTTGAAACCTGTCGCCGCTAACATCGACCAAATGGTGATCGTGTCTTCGGTTTTGCCTGAGCTTTCACTCAACATCATCGACCGCTACCTAGTGGCGTCCGAAACACTGAACATTGCCCCGCTATTGGTACTCAACAAAATCGACTTGCTTGCTGATGAAGATCGAGCAATGTACGAAGAGTGGCTAGAAGAATACAAACGTATCGGCTACAAAGTACTGTTTGTAAGTAAACAATCAAGCGAGGGCATTGCAGAACTTGAAGAGCAATTGCGTGATCGTATCAATATTTTCGTTGGTCAATCTGGCGTAGGTAAATCGAGCCTAGTAAACGCACTGATGCCTGAACTTGAGCAGGAAGTGGAAGAAGGCGAGATCTCAGAGAACTCTGGTTTGGGTCAGCATACAACCACAGCCGCTCGCTTGTACCACATCCCAACTGGTGGCGATCTGATTGACTCTCCAGGAGTACGTGAATTTGGTTTGTGGCACTTAGAAGCAGAAGAAGTGACCAAAGCGTTCGTTGAATTCCGCCCTTATCTTGGTGGTTGTAAGTTCCGCGACTGTAAACACAATGATGATCCTGGCTGCATCTTGCGTGAAGCAGTAGAGAAAGGCGAAATTAGTGAAGTGCGTTTTGAAAACTACCATCGAATTCTAGAAAGCATGGTAGAAAACAAAGCCAACCGTCAGTACTCACGTAACAAGAAAACGGATCTTTAACTGAGTTAAGACTGCAACTGTGTAAGAAATCATCACCTAATACTGACAAGCAGATGAAATTTCAGTAACATCACGCGCCCTAAAGCGAGAATCTAACAGAAGTATCGGAATTAAAGATGGACAAGATTAAAGTTGGACTGCAGTACTGGATCCCACAACATGGACTAACACGTCTAGTGGGTAAACTGGCCTCAGCTGAGGCTGGCGGTCTAACAACAGCAGTCATTCGCTGGTTTATCAAGCAATACAACGTGAACATGGATGAGGCGAAGCACTCCGATCCTAAGCACTTCAAAACCTTCAACGAGTTCTTTGTTCGTGAGTTAAAAGACGGCGCACGCCCAATCGCGGAAGGCGATGCCGTGATCACTCACCCTGCGGACGCGTGCGTAAGCCAATTTGGTCCGATTGAAGATGGTCAGCTTATCCAAGCTAAAGGCCATAACTTCTCAGCACAAGAACTGCTTGGCGGTGACGCAAAACTGGCTGAAGAGTTCCAAGATGGCTCTTTCGCAACCTTGTACCTATCGCCTCGTGATTACCACCGTGTACATATGCCATGTGACGGTACTCTGCGTCAGATGATTTACGTACCTGGAGATCTATTCTCGGTGAACCCATTAACCGCAGAGAACGTGCCAAACCTATTCGCACGCAATGAACGCGTAGTATGTATCTTTGATACTGAGTTTGGCCCAATGGCACAAGTACTGGTTGGTGCAACCATCGTAGGTAGCATCGAGCAAGTATGGGCTGGCACTATCACGCCACCACGTGGTAACTCGGTTTACAAATGGGACTACCCAGCAGAAGGCGATAAAGCAGTTATCTTGAAGAAAGGTGAAGAAATGGGCCGCTTCAAGCTTGGCTCAACCGTTATCAACCTGTTCGTAAAAAATGCTATCGCATTCGATGAAAGCATGGAAAATGGCAAGCCGACCGTAATGGGGACGCCATACGCGCACCAGCAGTAAGCTTTTCCGCTCAAACTGATTTTAAAGCCTCCGCTCGCGGCTGTCTCTTGATC
>NZ_JAHGAH010000206.1:0-7680 GCF_030248475.1 Vibrio sp. D173a | reverse complement strand
TTTTATGGAGCGCTTACGCGCTTACTGTCCTCTTTGACTTCTGGAAAAATCAAAGACGCATTTAGCATGAGTAGTTTTACAGGCAAAGCCGAAACGGATGATAACCACCTACTGAAGTAGGTGGTTTAGGGCTGAAAAGGAAAAAGCCCAGCTAACTGGGCTTTTTATTAACGATAGATACTCATCGCAACACCTTCTCCACCGCCAATACAAAGAGCAGCGAGACCTTTATTTTTGTTATCTCTTATCAGGCTATGAATAAGAGTAACTAGGATTCGACTTCCCGAAGAACCAATCGCGTGCCCTAACGCAATACCTCCCCCATATGGATTAATTTTTTCATCAGGAATATCTATTTCCCGAGCAACAGCAATTGCTTGCGATGCAAACGCTTCGTTACACTCTAGCTGGTCTACCTCGCTTGCTTCCCACCCAGATTGGTCAATGCATTTCGAGATAGCTTCAATCGGGGCAACTCCCATCACATCAGGGCTAATGCCTGAATTGCTGAATCTGCCTATGCTAGCAAGCACCTTCAATTGGTATCTTTCTGCAGTATCACGATGACAGAGTAGCAATGCCGACGCTCCGTCATTGAGTGATGATGCGTTACCTGCCGTCACTGTACCTTGCTTAGAAAACACAGGCTGCAAACTAGCAAGCTTATCTACGCTTGTTTCTCGTGGGCCTTCATCCTGACTAAAAATACGCACATTGCCTTTTCGATCTCTCATTTCTATCGGTACTATCTCATTCGCAAACAAACCGGCTTTTTGCGCCGCAAGTGCTTTCTGATGAGATTGAAACGCGAACTCATCTTGATCGGAGCGAGTAACTTTATACTGATCGGCAACGTTTTCCGCCGTCACTCCCATGTGATAATCATTAAACGCATCCCAAAGACCATCGTGAACCAAGCTGTCGTGTAGCTCAGTTCCTCCCAATCTTTTGCCCTTTCTAGAGTTAGGTAAAATGTGGGGCGCATTTGACATACTTTCTTGCCCACCAGCAATAACAAATTCAGCTTTATCACAAGTGATTGCTTGCATCGCTAAGTCAACCGCCTTTAAGCCTGAACCACAAACCTTGTTGACTGTTAAACACTGCGTGTTATGTGTTAACCCGGCTCCAATTGCGGCTTGGCGAGCTGGATTTTGACCACAGCCAGCCGTTAGAACTTGCCCAAGGATGACGTTATCGATTTGCTCTGGTTTGACGCCTGAATCAGCCAATAAAGCTTTGATCACCAAGCTACCAAGCTTAGGTGCAGACAAACCAGAGAGCTCCCCCATAAATGCACCTGTAGGTGTTCGCTTTGCGGCAACAACAACAATGTCTTCCATTACGCGACCTCCTCTTTAAGACCCGGAAGGACTAGACCTTTCTCATTCATAATCTTGCGGTAACTTGCTAGGCCATTCATACAAGCTGGCACACCAGCATAGACAGCCATCTGAATAACGACTTCAAGCAGTTCTTCAGGCGACACTCCTACGTTTATCGCCGCTTTCATATGAAGTTCAAGCTGGGGAGTCGCGTTACCCAAGCTGATCAGGGAAGCAACTGTTAGCATTTCACGGTTTTTCAAATCTAAACCAGGACGAGCGACGACCGAGCCAAACGCGTAATCCGTAATCAATCGGGGTAAGTCACTATCGAGCTCGGAAAGTTTACTACTCACTCTTTCTGCCAAGCCATCTTCTAAGCGATTCATGACCCACATACCTCGGATTTTATTATATTTATCGTTCATTATTCATGCCTCCTGCGTTCGCTGAACATTCTCGGAATTCATCGGCACCATCGTGATAAATACCAAGGAAAGCGCCATCGCAACACCAGCAAAAATGTAGAGAAAAGATACATTGTAATAAGCAACTACCCATGCTCCTAGAGACGCTCCGAAACCAATTGCCAAATTGAAAAAGGCAACATAAAGAGCAGACGCTGGAAATGCTTGCTCTGAAGCCAGCCTAAGCACCCAAGTTTGAAGGGCTACGAAAATACAAGACGCTGTCGCTCCCCAGATAGCGAGCGCAGTGCCGATGTTAGCCTGAGACCATTGCACGTGGTACTCACCAATCAGAACCAGCATTGATGCTGCAAATAGTACAGACAGAACCGCGATCGTCTTAAGGTGTTTATCAATGAATAACGCCGTGATGACATTGCCGGCAATACCTGCGACACCAAAAACCAACAATAAAACCGGGACGAACTCTTCAGTAATGTGAGTTGAGGAATTAAGCATAGGCTCTATATAGGTAAAGGCGGTAAAGTGAGCTGATATGGTCAAAATGGTGGCAAAATAGACTTTAATCAAGGAACTCGATTTAAACACAACCTTAATCGCCCCAATACCCACACTACTCTTCTCACTAATCTGTGGGACTAAGCTAGCAATCCCAACAAGCGACAGCACGCTAAGCCCTGACATAACCATAAATGCGGAGCGCCAACCTATATGCATACCGATGTAATTTGAAATAGGCACCCCAAACACACTGGCAACGGATACTCCACCAAATACGATCGAGGTAGCTAGACCGATATAGTTAGACGGAACAATCGACGCCGCACTGACACCAATTATTGACCAAAATGCACCGTGGGCAACGGCCCCAATCACTCTGGCTAACATTAAGTTTTCAAAGGTTTCAGCACTAGCAGCAAGACCATTGGAAACAGCCAGTACTATGCTTAAAGCAATTAAGAGATTTTTTTTGCCGACCGTACCGAGAAAAATTGAAGCCACAAGTGCACTCAAAGCACCAACCCAAGCATATAAAGATACGGTCATACCAACATATGATTCAGAGGTTGCTAAGGCATTGGCTATTGGTGTGAGTAAGCCAATAGGAGCCAATTCGGTCGTGACGATGTTAAACGTCGACAAAGCTAATACAAACAACGCTAACCAGATTCGAAGCGTCATCTTCTGAGAACTTTCACTAATACTCATTATTCATTCCATATTTTTTAAAGAGTTTTCCATCCATGCTGTTTGGCATGACGAAGAAGGTGAGGGTTTTCTCCTACGCAAATCGGATTGCCTGTTGCTTCAAGCATATCAAGATCAGAGATATCGTCTCCGTATGCGTAGCAGTGATTGAGATCGATATGATGCGTTTGGCAAAAATCAGACATAGCAACTTTTTTACCTATCCCTATAGTCTGCGGTTTACCAATTTGACCGGTTAGCGTCCCTTTTTTATCTAAGATCAAAGAGGTACATAGGATATGCTCTACATTGAGAAACTGGGCAATGGGCGCCAAGATCGGCCCCATAGAGCCGGAGACGAATACCACTTGATGGCCCGCTCGTTGATGCTCTTTTAATGCAGCGACGGAAGGTTCGAGAAAGAAAAAATCATCGCAACGACTTTGAAACCATTCTTGACCAACACTCTCAAGTTCTTGGTACTGTTGTCCTTCAAACTGTTGATAGTACTCTCTGTTCAACTGTTCTCTTACAATACCCGCAGCTCTATCTGCATTGAGCTTTGCGTTGTAACTCTTAAACTGCTCAATTTGTCCGATTTTCTCACACCAAAATTCATAGAAATCAAACATGCTCTTGGTGTGAATTAGAGTTTCATCCACATCGAAAAATGCCGCGACTGTAGTCATAATCACTCCTCGTAGTTTAAGCGACGACTCTTCACTGGAAAGTCAGGCTCACTACCTACCACTCCAGCATCGGCCCAGCGGTTCGGAGCAACTTCTGTTACAGCGACAGAGATCTTATCTAAAGGTGTGCCAGTATTCTTATGCACAGCATGTGTGATGTCTTCGAGCATCCCTTTCACTTGCTCTTCGTTGTTCATTTTCCAAGTAGTAATATGGATAAAAGGCATATTAATCTTCCTTATTATTCGTAGTCACAAATTCATCAAACGATCGTTGTTGAAGCTTAAGCTGGGCGTGAATATCTCCACCGAGACCATGTAGGCCAATCGCACCGCCATAACTTTGCCGAGAGCTCATGTATAAGACGACAACATTTATTACTCGGTTACCTTCTAATTCATGAGCTGGGAAAGGATTAGGCAACTCGGCCCAAAACTGAGCACTGCCTATAGCGTCAGTAACAAAAACATTCGGAATACCTAAAGGACCTGGACGAGTCGGAGATTCCGGGCAAAGATCCTTTTCTCTTAAACTCATCACGGTGTATAGGCTATTCGGAACTAGGTTGCTAAATTGAAAGTCAAAACGAGCCAATTGCTTGTCACTCTTTAAGCTAACTACCAGCTCTCCTTTAGCTTGCAACCAATCGAATAAGTTGATTGGTGGTATATGCCGCTTACCATCTTCATGCCTATAGTCCTCAACATATCCTTCATGAAGAGGAAAGCTAGACCTCACCTCGTGACTAGCTTGCGGCCTCTGCTCTGGAGCAAAAATCATCGGATAGTTATTCGAAGGCAAAGGCAGGGGAAGTGTGAACAAAGTAATATCCTTCATCTGCTGCTCAGAAAGTTGTTCTATTGGAGTAACAATGTGATACGGTTTGATCTCGCCAAATTTAGGTAACGGAGTGTCTGGCGCGACAATCGCGCCAGACCAAGAAACACCACTATCACTTAGGATTTGCCCAACAACAACAAAGTTACCTTCTGCATCCATCACTTCTGCGGGAGGATAAAGTGGCCCTTGCGTCGTAGCCGATAGTTGGTACTTTCTACGCACAGTCTTGCTCCAGATAAAATTGGTCACTAGCGTTCACAACTACCTCAGTAGCGAACTTAGCAAGCTCTTCTTCTTTAACCTGTATTGATTTAGCAGAATAGACTGAAAAAGATACGTCCATATTGGCGCACACTGTTTGATTCTGCGTTACACTTATACGAGCTTTGAATCTTCCGCGGCGCTCATTCACATCCTTTTCAACAAACTCAAAATGTACGATTGCAGGTAGAGGGAATAGGAAATTTGCAAAGTCAATCGACATACTGTTGATGACGTAATACTTGTCACTTTGCTTTTGGTAAACAAACTCTTCAGTCACTGCAATAAAAGCTTGGCGGCAAGCCTCTACCAGCAACATCCCTTGCACATGCAGCCCAGTCTGATGGTCTCCCATCAGTTCACAGTTATCATCAATGACGAGAGGCAGTGCGTACATATCCAACTTATGGTCAACCTTTTCTGCTTGCCCAATTAGGATGTTTCGCTCGTCCCATTTATGGGTATGTCGATTTTTGTGCTCAGAAACTAGCTTTTCTACTGAGCAAGTTTTGAGCTTACTCTTCAACCTTTGATTACTGTCAATATAATCAATAATTTTCTTAGCTTTGTGCTTACAAACACCTTGCCCAATAACCAGTTCATGTTCATCAGGGAATAGATTATCAGGAAGCTTTACCAAAAACTCCAATTGAGAAATAGTTAAAGCTTTTTTCCCATTGGCATACTCTGAATACTTATCACCAACGACTACAATTTTATTAACTTTCATATTACTTTCTCTTATATTGCTCTATACAGACGTGTATATAACCCTTCATTTCCACCAGTAATATAATCATCTCCAGCTTGACGAATAATATCTTTATAATTTTCATCATTAAATGGTTTCATATATTCCTCAACATCACCATTGAATGAAGAAATAAACAAAACACCTGGCTGACCACTAATTAGTGAGTGATATGCTTCAAAGCTATTAATTTTTTCGGCATTATCTCGAACAACATTGAATATAGTTCTATCACGCCATTCAAGATAATCATCATAACGCTCTGCTGGCACTTCGACATGTCGCAACTGAACAAATTCCGTATTTGGTAAGTCAGACTCACTCGCAATAGGAGCCTCTACGAATCGAAGCAGTTCGCGTCTTATATCACCAGATAAGTAATCTTTATTAGCCTTAAATACATCAATAAGGTTTTCCTCTAAATATGAAATATCTCCAATCTCATTTATAACTTTTAGCTCTAAGATTTCATTAGTTCCATCTTCGCGGACAAAGTATCTATCAAACTCATTATTCTTGATGCTATCTATAGTTTCAACATTCATTTTTTTTACAGGGTATCGAGATACCAAAAGGTAATTTGCAGACATGCTTAACATCCATTTGATTAAGGAGATATGAATCTAACAATTATATTTATAACTGTGGAATTACTAATAATGTAATTTAACTTTTAAATCAACAATCACCTAAAAAAATCATAAATAACAATAATAATACGCACTGATTTATAAATAAATTATTATACTTAACCCAAAAAAACATTAAAAAACAAATGTATGTGAAATAAAGGAAAGCTCATCATTATTATTCGGTCACAAAGAATTAACATGGCACATCTTGCCATTAATAAATGCTTACACTTAAAATAACCATGTTTACTAACAAAAAAGCATACCAAGGTAGATTCCATTCACACCAAGAATGCGTATGTTAATTTCATCACTTTATATCAACAACCCCTTGTGAGTATTAAATATATGTTAACCAACAGTAATTTACCAACCGTAAAGCAACTTCAATGTTTTTTGGCGGTAGCACGAGAACTTAACTTTCGCAAGGCGGCTGAGAGTATAAATATGACTCAGCCACCACTGACTAGGCAGATAAGATGCTTAGAGGATTTGTTGGGTTATGAATTATTTATTCGCAATACTCATAGCGTACGCCTCACAAAATCGGGCAACGATCTCCTTGTTGAAGCAAACAAAATCTTATGCTTAATTAATGGGCTAAAAACACTTAATGCTAACAGTATTGATAAGATTCGATTAGGGGCTACCAATACTCTAAACTTCGAGAATATATCTTCAATCGCAGAAGCTTTAAGCGCTCTCGATAGGATTGAGAGTGCAGACGTACATAGCATGAACTCCAGCCAACTCATTCAAAGCTTACACAAAGGCTCCTTGGATCTCGTACTGATTGGAGAGCAGAATGTGTGTACGGAAAAAGATATTTCATTTCATTGGATATATCGCGAGCCATTGCTACTCGCTATGCCCTCCTCACACAAAGCAGCAACACAGCAACAAGTCTCACTTGAAGAAGTATCGGAATTCCCTTTATTTTGGTTTCCTTGTAGTGCCAACCCCGCTTTTTATGAAAAGTGCGATAAACTGTTTAAAACGCTACGTTTCCCTCTAAAAAAAATTAAAGAGCCAGACGATACTATCGTAATGCTCTCCAGTGTGGCTAAGGGCGACGCCATAGCATTGATGCCAAGTTCAATGTGCACTTTTTACAATGGGAATTTATGTTATAAAGAGTTGACTGACGACCATAGCAAACATCTAAACATCGACATCTATGCTGCGATTAAAAGTAACGACCAACGTCCGCACATCTTAGAGGCTATTGAAAGGCTAAGGCATGTTCATGAAGATTGTGTAAGAGAAGACTCCCCCTGACTGCGATCCAAAATCCGAGTAGGCAGTTTCCTAGGGAGGTCAATATAATCTTTGTGTCTATTCAACACCCCCTTCTAACGTTTTTAAGAAGTAAGCTGTATCACTTACCCCAAATTTACTTATATTCGATGCATATTCCTCTTTACCTTCCCTTTTTCAATCGGATAGTTCGTAAAAAAAGGGGTATTTGGTACATCCCAACTCGTCTAAAAATACTACTGACAGCAATCATCAATCATTCTGGTAGTAAAAAAGGAGGTATATTTTTCTTGATGATTAGGGCGTGTT
>NZ_JAHGAH010000205.1:0-15469 GCF_030248475.1 Vibrio sp. D173a | reverse complement strand
CAACACACCCTATCTATTGGGCGATATAATTAAGCAGGCTCTAGCTCTAGTACCGTTTCAATACGTTGCATTGAGCTCAGTAAGTGCTTATCTAAAAGATCCATGGCTTCTTCACTGTTCTTTGCCAGTACCAACTTCATGATCATCTCATGCTCATCAATGTTGAATAGGGCATCTTTCTCTGAGCTTACCGCTTGCATTGCAAAATAGCGGTAGCGTTTGATTTGGTTAATCAGATCGCTAAAGAACTCAAACATGTTCTTTGAATCGGCACCTTCGAGCAGAGAAACGTGGAATTGATGATGACGCTCTTCCCACTCTTTCCAGCAGAATGTCTCATCAAAGTTCAGGCGTGATAGCTTGTGGTATGAAGTCAGCACGTCCAGCTCCCAGCTTTCATCACCCGCTAAAATTGCTTTCTTAAGCAGTACAGAAGAGACCACACGGAGGCTCTCGTATAGGTCGTTCAATTCTTTTCTGCACACAGGTGCAACCCAACAGCCTTTTTGTGGTTCAAGTTTGACATACTTGCTCCAAGACAGTTGCACAAGTGCTTCGCGGATAGGTGATGCACCAACGTTGTATTTCTGTTTCAGCTCAGCAACAACAAGCTTTTGACCTGGTTTTAATTCACCCGTCAGGATGTCCTGACAGATCATTTTCGAAACTTTGTCGGTAAGGGTAGGACTAGACACAAGCAACCTCATGAAATTTTATTATCGTGACGACAACTAAACAGTACGTAGTTCGGTTGTGATTGATAATACAGCGTACTGATTATGAGGGCAAGATTAAATATATAAAAAAAGAGGGCTGAAGCCCTCTTTTTTATTGAACTGATGATTGAATTCTTCAGTCTTATAGAACGTGTACAGAAGCTGTGTTCGTTGTACCTGAAGCTACTAGAGCACCAGAAACCATAACAACGATGTCGCCTTTGTTACCTAGACCTGATTCTAGAGCAAGTTCTTTACCTGCTACGTAGAATGCGTCAGTGCTGTCGATTGAATCAACAACTACTGGAGTAACACCTTTAGTTAGAACTAGCTGTGCAGCAGTCTTAGTGTTAGTCGTTAGTGCTAGGATGTTTGCAGTTGGGAAGTACTTACGTACTGAACGTGCAGATTTACCGCCTTCAGTTGCAACAACGATAAGTGGAGCAGCTAGTTTCTCAGCTGTATCTACTGCGCCTTTACATACTGCTTCAGTGATGCGTAGACGTGGGCTGTCTAGACGAGAACCTAGCTCAGCTTTTAGCGCTGAATCAGTACGGTTCGCGATTTGAGCCATGATAGTTACCGCTTCAACTGGGTACTTACCTTTAGCAGTTTCACCAGAAAGCATTACTGCGTCAGTACCGTCCATTACAGCGTTAGCAACGTCGCCTGCTTCCGCACGAGTAGGACGTGGGTTGTTGATCATAGAATCAAGCATTTGAGTTGCAGTGATAACCATCTTACGTGCACGGTTACACTTCTCGATCATCATTTTCTGAGCGAAGATTACTTCTTCAGCTGGGATTTCAACACCCAGGTCACCACGAGCAACCATGATGCCGTCAGAAAGCTCTAGGATCTCGTCGAAGTTATCAACACCTTCTTGGTTTTCGATCTTAGAGATGATGTGGATGTTCTCGCCGCCGTTTGCAGCAAGTACTTCACGGATTTCTTGAACGTCAGAAGCTTTACGGATGAAAGAAGCAGCTACGAAGTCAACGCCTTGCTCACAACCGAATTTAAGGTCGTTCTTATCTTTTTCAGATAGTGCAGGTAGGTTTACAGAAACGCCAGGAAGGTTAACACCTTTGTTTTCGCCTAGAGCACCGTTGTTAAGAACTTTACACTTAACTTCAGTTTCAGAAGTTGCAAGCACTTCCATTTCGATTAGACCGTCGTCTACTAGGATGGTGTTACCAACGTTTAGGTCGTTAGCAAAACCAGCGTAAGTTACTGCAACTTTGTCTTTGTTACCTACAACTGAGATGTCAGTTGTGAAAGTGAATTCTTGACCAGCTACTAGATCAACGTCGTTGCCGTCTTCTAGTTTGATTGTGCGGATTTCTGGACCTTTAGTGTCTAAAAGGATTGCAAGTTGCTTGCCTGTAGCTTCCATTACTTGGCGGAAGTTCGCGATACGAGTGCCGTGCTCTGCGTAGTCACCGTGAGAGAAGTTAAGACGCATTACGTTCATGCCTGCGTTTACTAGTTCAGTTAGCTTCTCTACAGATTCAGTTTTAGGGCCAATCGTACAAACGATTTTGGTCTTTTTCATGGAAGATACTCTCCGGTAAGTATAGTTACAATTTGAAAGTCGGTTGTTTAGTCTGAAGTAGGGGCGTTTTGGTGACATTTAGTGCCTGCCACCCACCGATTTTCCGCCACATTATTGGAACTTCAGATTCTGTAAGTCTTTCACCAAGTTTAGTCATTTTATGACTAAAAGATCGGCGATTATGGTTACCTTTTTGTGACTAATCCCACTTTATATGCAGAAAGTTGCAAAAAAATAACCGTCAATTCTGTAATTTTTTTTCTTTTCGGTGGCGAATTCTACCACCGAATGAATCCAATATCACTGTTTAAGAATTGTCTTAGGACAAGGTTTTATCGAGAAATATTAATTTTTTGGATCAAAATAAATGGACTTAAAAGTTTCGTTTTGACTATAATAAGTTTCAAACCGAAACTTAAAATCAAAATATAAATGTCGAAACGAAACACTCAACTAAGAAGACACGCCATTTCTAACCTAGTAAGTGAGCTTGGGGAAGTTAGCGTTGATGAGCTAGCACAGAAATTTGAAACCTCAGAGGTCACGATTAGAAAGGACTTAGCTTCTTTGGAGAAAAACGGACAACTTTTGCGCCGTTATGGTGGCGCAATCTCTATTCCAACGGAAGTTATCCATGAAGAATTGAGTCCAATTGTTTCGAGTCGAAAGTTAAGTCTAGCAAAAGCAGCCGCATCACTGATTCGAGAGCATAACCGAATTGTGATCGACAGTGGCAGCACGACTGCGGCGCTGATTCAGCAATTAAACGACAAACGAGGCTTGGTTGTTATGACCAACTCGTTGCATGTTGCGAACGCACTTAACGAATTAGAGAGCGAACCAACCCTGTTAATGACAGGCGGCACTTGGGATACGCACTCAGAATCCTTCCAAGGCAAAGTAGCCGAATCTGTATTGAGAGCTTACGACTTTGACCAGCTATTTATCGGTGCTGACGGTATCGATCTAGAGCGCGGAACCACAACGTTTAATGAATTGGTTGGCTTAAGTAAAGTCATGGCGGAGGTGTCTCGTGAAGTCATCGTCATGATCGAGTCTGAGAAAGTGGGGCGTAAGATCCCGAACTTAGAACTTGCTTGGGACCAAATTGATGTGTTGGTTACCGATGCAGAGTTGCAGCCAGAACACAGAGCAAAGATTGAACAACATAGCGTAAAAGTCATTTGCGCCTAATCTAATTAAGTAAGCAGTTTCATATTTCACTTCCCTCTGGATAAAGGCCTTTGCTTGCTGCCTCTATTTGAAATCATGGTCAGGGAAGAACAAAACAATAAACGGAGATAAGCACATGTGTGGAATCGTAGGTGCAGTAGCACAACGAGACGTTGCAGAAATTTTGGTTGAAGGCCTACGCCGCTTGGAATACCGCGGTTATGACTCTGCGGGTGTCGCGATTGTTGATGGCGAAACCAACCTAACGCGTATTCGTCGTCTAGGTAAGGTACAAGAGTTGGCTGACGCAGTAGACCAAGCGAAAGTCGTTGGTGGTACGGGTATCGCACACACTCGTTGGGCTACTCACGGTGAGCCATCAGAAGCAAACGCGCACCCACACATGTCTGGTGACATCGCGGTGGTACACAACGGTATTATCGAAAATCACGAAGAGTTACGTGAACTGCTTCAATCTCGCGGTTACGTTTTCGAATCTCAAACAGATACTGAAGTTATCGCACACATGGTTGAGTGGGAACTTCGCACTTCAGAAACGCTACTAGAAGCGGTACAGAAGACAGCAAAACAACTGGATGGCGCATACGGCACAGTAGCGCTGGATCGTAAAGATCCTTCACGTATTGTAGTAGCACGTTCAGGTAGCCCAATCGTTATTGGTTTTGGTGTGGGTGAAAACTTCCTTGCCTCTGACCAACTTGCACTGCTTAACGTGACACGTCGCTTCATGTATCTAGAAGAAGGTGATGTTGCAGAGATCACTCGTCGCGTAGTGACTGTATTTGATGCAGCTGGTGAGCGTGTAGAGCGTGAAATTATCGAATCAAACGCTGAACATGATGCGGGTGATAAAGGTCAATACCGTCACTTCATGCAGAAAGAAATTTACGAGCAACCAACAGCGCTGATCAACACAATGGAAGGTCGTATCACGGCTGATTCTGTTGTCACTGAAGCAATCGGTGTAAACGCGGCAGAAATCCTAAGCAAAGTAGAGCACGTACAGATCGTAGCTTGTGGTACGTCTTACAACGCAGGTATGACAGCACGTTATTGGTTCGAAGACATTGCAGGTGTCAGTTGTGACGTAGAAATTGCGTCTGAATTCCGTTACCGCAAGTTCGTGACGCGTCCAAACAGCCTGTTGATCACGCTTTCTCAGTCTGGTGAAACTGCCGATACGCTAGCAGCACTTCGCTTAGCAAAAGAGAAAGGTTACATGGCGGCAATGACCATCTGTAACGTCGCGGGCTCTTCTTTGGTTCGTGAGTCTGACTTTGCGTTTATGACTCGTGCAGGTGTAGAAATCGGTGTGGCATCAACCAAAGCCTTCACGACTCAGCTCTCTGCGCTACTAATGCTAGTGACAGCGCTGGGTAAGCAACAAAACCGCATCAGCAAAGAGAAAGAAAAAGAGATCGTAGAAGCGCTTCACGCTCTGCCGCAGCAAATCAACGCAGCGCTGTCTTTCGAGAAAGAAATCGAAGCACTGGCAACCGATTTTGCCGATAAGCACCATACACTATTCTTGGGTCGTGGTGAGTTCTACCCAATCGCGATGGAAGCGTCTCTAAAGCTGAAAGAGATCTCTTACATCCACGCAGAAGCTTACGCGGCGGGTGAACTGAAGCATGGTCCTCTAGCGTTGATCGATGCAGATATGCCAGTGGTTGTTGTTGCACCAAGCAACGATCTTCTAGAAAAACTGAAATCAAACGTTGAAGAAGTACGTGCGCGTGGTGGCCTGCTTTACGTATTCGCAGATGCTGACGCAGGTTTTGAAGGTGACGAGACCATGAAGATCATCACTATGCCACACGTTAGTGAAATTACGGCGGCGATCTACTACACCATCCCAATGCAGCTGCTGTCTTACTACGTAGCATTGATCAAAGGTACGGACGTAGACCAACCTCGTAACCTAGCGAAAGCGGTAACCGTAGAGTAAGAAATGTAAGGTGTGATTAAGATTACACTTGTTTATGTCGCGCTATGTAAGTCGCGAGAACCTAAAGCGAAGTCACATGACTTCGCTTTTTTATATCTACTGACTTTGTTATCTTGTTATACCTAAGTAATCTCGAATCCTTTTGGAGGGAGTTTGGGGATAAAATGTGGTGTTAGAATGGGCTCTCTTTACCGAGTTCATTACATATCTCTACAATCGCAAGCGAGAGCCCTGACTTAATGATTTGTTGTTGACGTTGCAGTTGTAGCTGATAAAACTCAAGGTCGATGTCGTCATCTGGTTCGTTGACTTCCAGTTGCACCATGCCCATCTTCTTCACCAAATGCAGCTTTTTGATTGGATCCAGAATATTAGGGTCCGTGAACTCGTAGTCAGAAGCGTCGCTATTGAGATGGTTTTTGAGCTTAATGATGTCTTCGATGTCGTGGTAAATATCATCGGGAAGCACACCCAAGCCAAACAATAACTTCAAACGAACAGACAGATCGCCCAGCGGTCCCGAGTCTTGTAACAGCGGACCGACAACCGATTGAACAGCGAAGTTATCTTTACGAAAAATTCGTTGCACTAACCCGTCGATCGAATCGTTAAAAACGTCGACTGCTGCAATGAAAAAGCCTCGTACCGATGGTGCGCTGTTTAATCGCTCAATGATCTCGGTTTCGTTGATGTTATCTGCCATATACTGAATACATTTCTAATTATTAGCTATCCCAACTCTTCAATGGAGATGGATATAGAAGGGGAGCCAAGCTCCCCTAGGTAAATCAAAGTTGGTTGTAAAGTGTCTCGATTTGAGTCACTTCAGCACTGTTTTCTGCAAGACCTGTGTATGTCGCTAGCGTCTTCTTCACACCCACTTCTTTTAATGAGTTTTGTAGCTCTACGGCTTGTGGGTCAGTGTCGTTAGTGTACTTCAACGCAGCGGCAATGCCTTTCAAAAGTGTTTTATTTTCAGTGCCATACTCAATTGTACCGAGTAAAGGCTTCACTAATCTATCGTTTGCACCCAATTTGCGAATTGGTTGACGACCTACGCGATCAACCTCATCCACTAAGTATGGGTTGGCAAAGCGTCCTAGAATCTTCTCGATGTAAGCATTGTGCATGTCACGGTCGAAACCGTAACGTTTGATCAGCACTTCACCACTCTCTTGCATCGCCTGTTTTACTTCAGCATGAATACTTGGGTCTTCAATCGCTTCACGAATAGTACGATGGCCTTTCAAGCAACCTAGGTAAGCGGTAATGCAGTGACCTGTATTGAGAGTGAACAGCTTGCGTTCTACAAATGCCATTAGGTTGTTGGTTTTTTCCATGCCTGCGATATCAGGGATTTCGCCCTTGAATTGCTGTTCATCCACAATCCATTCGCTAAAGCTTTCTACCGTCACTTCTAGTGGGTCATCGTTCGCCGCTTCTGCTGGTGGTACGATGCGGTCTACCGCTGAATCGACAAAGCCAACCAACTCGTCTGCTTTTGAATGCAATGATTCATCTAAGTGTTTGTACACCTCACCTTTTAGGTGTGTGGTGCCACGAACCATGTTTTCACACGCGATGATGTTCAATGGTTTATCGTTACCAGCTGCAAAGCGCTTAGCAATGCCGGTAGCGATGGTTTTTGCAATGATGTCCAGTACGTTAGGGCCAACCGCTGTTGTTACCAAGTCGGTTTTTACAATGCGGTCGATGACATCTTCACTGGCTGAGTTAACCGCGGTAACGTGAGTTACTGTGTCGATTTGGCACTCAGTACCGACCACTTTTACTTTGTATTCTTGCTTGTGGCTCAGCTGGTCGACGAGTGGAGCGTCAACGTCTGCGAATGTCACCTCGACTTCTGCGTCTGCTAATAGTTTACCGATGAAGCCACGACCAATGTTACCTGCGCCAAAATGAACTGCGTTTTTCATAATTCTTACCTACCAATGTCTGAAATGTTGACTAAACGAATTTAGGGTGAGGCCCACCGCATAGGGGGTGACAGCTGACCTCGGTTTGCTCAGGAGCAAATTAAAGGGAGTGATTAAGCCGCTTGCTGGCCGCCAAGGATGTTCAGAATCTCTTCTACATCGTTGGTGCTAGTTAGCTTCTCAATTGCCTCCGGCTCATCGAGCGCGTTTGTAATGGTGGTAATCACCTGGATGTGCTCATCGTTCTTAGCGGCAATGCCGATAACCAGTTTCGCTACATCATCGTCGTCTTCAGTAAATTGGATACCCGATGGGTATTGGCAGATTACAATGCCAGTTTTCTTCACGCGGTCTTTCGCTTCTACCGTACCGTGAGGTACTGCGATAGATTCGCCTAGGTACGTTGAAACCAACGCTTCACGCTCAAACATCGCGTCTACGTATTCTGGTTCTGCGTAGCCAAGTTCAACCAATTTGTTGCCTGCAAAGCGAATTGCTTCTTCTTTGTTGGCTGCTTTCAAACCTAGGTGAATGTTCTCACGCTGGATTTGGAATACCGATGGTTGTTGTGGTTCAAAGCTGTCGTCGTTCGCCGCCATGACGGACACTTTTACCATCTGGTCGTCATTGGCTGCGGATTGGTTTTGTGCTGCTAGTAGTTTGGTGACTAGCTGGTTGTACATTTCGCTGTCTAAGAAGTTAGTCAATGAAATGTGGTGTGCGTTTGGAGCATGCTTACGTGCACGATCCGTTAAGTCTTTATGAGTAATCACGATATCTGCACTCTCTGGTAAGCTGTTAATGGCAAGGTTGGTTACGTGGATGTTCAGACCTGCGTCTTGAACCTTTTTGCGTAGCATGCTCGCGCCCATTGCACTCGAACCCATGCCCGCATCACAAGCGACAATGATGCTTTGTACTGTCGCTAGGTCTACGTCACCTTTGCTTTGGCTGTTTACCACCGCATCGTTTTTAGATGCAGATTTCATGTCTTTCATTTGTGATGTTGCTTTTTCTAGTGCTGCTTCATCACCGTCTTCTTCTGTTGACGTTTGTGTCTTCATTAGCAGTGCTGCTACGGCGAATGACACGCCTGTTGCTGCTGCGATAGACGCTAGTACACCAACGATTGAACCTTTCTGAGTCATCAACAAGATTGCAAAGATTGAACCTGGCGATGCTGGAGAAACGATACCTGCGTTAAAGATAGTGAGAACGAATACGCCAGTCATACCACCTGCGATAGCCGCAAGGATTAGGCGAGGGTTCATTAGGATGTACGGGAAGTAAATCTCGTGGATGCCGCCGAAGAAGTGGATGATTGATGCACCACCTGCAGTTTGACGAGCCGTACCTTTACCAAACACCATGTAAGCTAGCAGGATACCTAGACCAGGACCTGGGTTTGCTTCGATTAGGAAGAAGATCGATTGACCTGTCTCAGACGCTTGTTGGATACCTAATGGAGAGAAGATACCGTGGTTGATCGCGTTGTTTAGGAACAGGATCTTCGCAGGTTCAACGAAGATTGAGGTCAGTGGTAGAAGGTGAGCAGAAACTAGGAAGTTAACGCCTGCTGCCAAGCCACCAGAAAGAATTTTTACGAATGGACCGATAAACAGGAAAGCAAGGATCGCACACAGCATACCGATGATGCCTGCAGAGAAGTTGTTGACCAACATCTCGAAACCGCTTTTCACTTTACCGTCGATGTAGTTATCGAATTTCTTGATAGCCCAGCCGCCCATCGGGCCGACCATCATTGCGCCCATAAACATTGGGATGTCGGTACCGACAATCACGCCCATTGTTGTGATTGCACCGACTACCGCACCGCGATCGCCACCAACCAATTTACCACCGGTGTAACCGATAAGCAGTGGCAGCAAGTAGGTGATCATAGGGCCAACCATAGATGCCAAGGTCTCGTTTGGCAGCCATCCAGTTGGGATAAATAGAGCAGTGATAAAGCCCCACGCGATAAACGCGCCGATGTTTGGCATTACCATGTTTGACAGAAAACGACCAAAATTTTGTATCTTGATCTTGGCATCTGGTGATATCATAACAATTCCCCGTTCGATGTTCTGATGAATTTTGTTGTAGTAAACGGTTCGCCAAAACCGTTTGTTTGATTGCTTAGTACCCAATCAATTTACCACACATTTTCCAATTGGAACTGACAACGGGTTTTTCGTGATCAACCCCCGCATTTCTTAGGCTGAGAAACGGTTTTTAAGTGACTAACTTCAACTTATTGACTTGTAACTTAATAACAAAAAGCCACTTTCAAATCTGTCAATAAAAATCTTAGTGATCAATTCGATCTTCTGACAAATTTAAAATCAAAATACTTTGTGACTTTGATCACCTTTGATTTCTTTTGAAATTCAAATTAAATACCAGTAACGATCAATATCACATTTTGTTCTGATTTGGTCTGGAAGTGAAATGTGATCTGGATCGACTTTGGTGTGTGTGAAAGTTTGTGACGGGACGGGTGTGATCAATGTCGTTGCGACTCTTCGATAGAATGTATTTATAAAAATCTTTTCGGCGTACTTCACGAAGTGTCCTTATCTCATTGATAGAAAAATAAAAGAGAGTCGCTATTTGATTTTTTGTTGGTTCACAACTCTCTTCTTACTAACTGCTCTTACTTATGGTTGCTATGTGCATGATAGGTGAGGTACTCATGAGTTTGCTCGCGTCCCATATACCTCGCCAACGTCTTTTCTTGAACATCACGTAAATCAACCATGATTAACCCATCTAGAGCATTATTGAACGCAGGATCGACATTGAAGCACACCAGTTTGCCATTGAGGCTTAAGTACTGACGCAACAAAACGGGCACACCTTTTCCTTCATCGATTCTGGCAATGACGCGTGATAATAGCTGTAAGTCCCCTAATGCGGTGAGCATGCTGGTGTTCCAGTCACGTTGGTGGTCAGGAAGTGGATTAGAAGGCGTGACGTACTCTGCGCAGTTGTTATCGTAATGATGCAGTGTCATTGATTGAGCCAGCAGTTGGCGTGCAGTATCGCTGTAGTCGTTGCTAATGCTCACCGGACCAAATAGGTGTGTGTAGTCTGGGTTTTGATCCACGAATGTCGCGATGCCTTTCCACAGCAGTAGTAGCGCGCTCATGCTTTTTTGGTATTGCTGCGCAATCACTGAGCGTCCCATCTCAATGGATTTACCCATTTGGTCGATAAAGCGTTGGTCATAGTTAAACAACGTTCGTGAATATAGACCTGCTATGCCGCGTTTTTCAATCAGTTGGTTAACCAGACCTAAACGATACGCGCCCACTAAGCATTGGCTTTCTCTGTCCCACACAAACAGATGCAGGTAATCATGATCGAAATGGTCAATGTCTATTGCTAGTCCCGTTCCTTCGCCAACCTGTCGAAAATTGAGCTCACGCAGGCGACCAATTTCATGCAGTAGGGAAGGGATATTCTGCGACTCCGTGCAGTAGACATCGAACTCACCATTTGTTAGCAGCTTGGACTCTTGTGGTAAGTTGTTCAGCTCTTCAAGCAATTCGCCTACGGGTAACCCTGCCGCTATTGGAGAGAGCAGTTCTGATGATGAAGAGGGCTTCACTGATTGGGTTTCGCGATTGAGCAAGTAAGTGTTGAGCCGCAAATAGTTCACCACTTGATCATCGCTAAGTGTGTTGAGCTCTTTGAATTTAATCGCTTGGCCAAAAGATAAGTTGATGGTTTGCGCATGTTTGTTCAGCAGTTCTCGCCCGAGCAGTAGGGTACGCAAAAGTGGATGGATTTTCCCTGCCATGTAGAAGCGTTTCGAATTCTGACCACTGATAAATACCGGAACTGTCGTTGCTTTGTTTTTGCGGATCAGGCTACTTACGCTTCGACTCCAATCCTTATCTTGCAAACGCTGCTGTTTGGCATCGACTAACTGGGAAACCTCTCCGGCAGGAAAGACAAGCAATAAGCCGCCACTTGCCAGATGTTTATTGGCAGCCCTGAGGGCTTTCATATTGGACTTGACCGCGTCTTTACCTTCAAATACATCGACACCAATAAAGAGCTGATCTAACTCCGGCACGGTTTTAAGGTATTGATTGGCTAGGATTTGGATATCGTCTCTGACCATCAACAGTAGTTCAGCCAAGATCACGCCTTCCACACAACCAAGCGGGTGGTTCGCCACTATAACGGTAGCACCTTGTTTAGGTACTGAGTCGAGTGAACCATGAGTAATGCGATAGTCGATGCCTAAGATATCCAGCGTGAAGCGGAGAAAAGTTTTTGTATCGGCATTAACGGGGCGTTGGGCGTAGAACTTATCGAGCTGGTTTAAACCGGTTGCCCATTCAGCAACGTTTTCATCAATGCCAAACGGCGTTTTACGTGGGAGACGAAAAGGGGTCGAACTATCCATATTTACCTCAGCGTACAAGTTGCTGATTGGATAGTAGAAATTACAGATGACAGTTCAGAGGCAAAAACATGAGCCTTTGGTGACAAACCAATGAAGTTTTATTGACCAAAGACTCTGAAATGAATGAGTGTGAGGGACTATTTAAGTTTTATCACCAGCAAACATCAGGATGCTCATGGCGTTGAGAGTCTTACTGATTGATTCTATCGAGCTCAATACCTGCTTGGTTGGCTCGTTTTCAAGTAGCAAGCGTCCATCAAAACCTTTGCCTTCGCAATGTTCTTCGCTGCATGCGAGCTCTTGAGACTCTTCTGACGTTGCATCTTCAATCAGGCTTTCGCTACTTGCAAGGCAAGAGGAAGATACAATCAAGCCACCGAGCATTATCATCAATTTTGTTTTCAACATGAGTATTAGGTTCTTAATAAAACACTGTTCGATTTTATATTGTTGTGCTCATTATTTCGAGCGAAATGACACAAATTTAGCTTCCGGTCGCTATTTTATTGCCATAAGTGAACTATCTTATCGAGATGAAAAATTGATCAATTTAGTGAAATTAGGAGGGTGAATGGAGCGAATTTCCAATAAGTCGTCACTGTGGCTGGGGTTGAGCTTGATTATTGGGTTGGGTGTGTTGGGCTTTTTCATTCAACAGACCGCCGTCAAATATAAAGCTTATGAACGGGTCGTGACGGTAAAGGGGTTGTCTGAGCGGGAATACCGAGCGGACACAGTAATTTGGCCAATTCAGTTTACCGTCGCGAGTAATGATATGCCGACGATGTTTGATGAGATTGATCAGCAGACCAAACTAGTACTCGACTTTCTCTCATCAAAGGGGTTGGATGAGTCCAACTTTTCGTTGTCTTCACCTGCTGTAACAGACCGTAAGGCGCAGCAGTATGGAAATGAACAAGACATTGAGTTTCGCTACTTAGCAAACCGCACTGTGACGGTTTATAGCCAGAATATTGATGTTGTTAGAGCAGCCATCAATGAGATAGGTGAACTTGGCAAGCAGGGTGTTTTACTTAACCAAGACCCATATTCAAACCGGGTTGAATACAGCTTTACTAAGCTTAATGACATCAAGCCAGATATGATTGAGGAAGCGACCAAGAACGCTCGAGAGGTGGCTGAGAAGTTCGCCAAAGATTCACAAAGCTCGCTTGGTAAAATCAAGCGTGCGACACAGGGGCAGTTCTCTATTTTCGATCGCGATAGTAATACGCCTTACATTAAGAAAGTACGCGTTGTTTCAACCGTTCAGTATTATTTGTCGGATTAACTTTATTTCTTGCTAACCCTGAATAACAGTAGAAGCCAGTCATTTGATTGGCTTTTTTTATGCTCAATCAATTGCATTTTAATTGCCGCTCTTTTTCTGATTTGTGCAAGTAATCTTTTATAAAACTAAGTTCTTATTTGTTTGGCGCTGAAGTTGATAAAAGTCAATTCAGAGAAGGAGTTAGAGGCGTAATTTTGACCGCACTGATTAGCTAGAAGGAATTACTAGAATGGCATTTAAACATTACCTCAGAGAGTTACTGGGTTTGACCATCGTGGTCTCTGTGGTGTTCGGGGCTTTGAGCATCTTATTGGATTTCTGCGCCCTTGCGGCACTGTGCGAGCATCAAGAAGACATCGCGCACATCTTCTTCCATGAGTCGTTTTACTTCGTCGTATTTCTTATCCCACCTTATTTCTTATGGAAAGTGATTAATCGCCCAGACCTCGTTGCGGCAACAGAAGAGTACCAAGCCAATAAGCTGGATCTAGAGCGCTCGTAGGCAGTTCCATGAATAAGAATAAGGTTTGGCGTGATGGGGGACAGGAGCGAATCTCTATCTTCCAGATACAACAAAGGCCCGTAGATTTCTCTACGAGCCTTCTGAATTTGGTGGCCCCTCGCAGACTTGAACTGCGGACCAATCGATTATGAGTCGTAAAATATCTCGTTTCATAGAATCTCGAATTATCTCACAACTTACCAAAGTTATTGAATTTTAAGCGGTTGCTAGGCTTGCCTTATCACATGTTATCTCACAAACTGTCATTAAGCGACTTCCTAACTACACCCACAACTACACCCAATTTAGCGCTGGTTGTAGTTGCGCAACAAAGGATCTGCCATGGCAATTACGCAAAAAGAGATTGTGGGACTCAAGCCGAAAAGTAGTGCTTACTATGTTTGGGATGATGACCGAACAAAAGGCTCTGGGCGCCTCGGAGTAAAGGTTTTCACCAGTGGCAATAAAGGTTTTGTCTTCCGTTACTACCGTCAGAGTAAGCGTCTCTTTATTCAGTTAGGTCGATTTCCGGCGCTGAGCCTTGTTGATGCAAGGAAAGAGGCACACAAACTGGGCTTAATGCTTAAGCAGGGACTCGATCCTAAATTTGAATTAGCCAACGCAGAGAAAAAGCGTGAAGCCGCCCGACGTGAAGAAGAGCGTAAGGGAAGCATAGAGCTATTGTTTCAAAGTTACGTGAACCAGATGAAAAAAGAGGGGAAAAGAACTTATCAAAATGTTTATCGCTCGCTGGAGAAGGAGGTTTATCCATTTATTTCTAGAGAAACGAAAGCTTGCGATGTAACTACTGCTGACATTGTTACGATTCTCGCTCACATGATACAACGTGGTGCTGCAACACAGAGCAATCGGGTCAGGAGCTACCTTCATGCCGCATTTAACTACGGTCTTTCACATGATAATGACCCTGCGAATTACTTGAGAGACGCTAAGTTTGGTCTCGCCTTTAATCCAGTGTCCTCTATACCAAAACAAAAAGACGCAGAACGAGTAGGAGAGCGTTACCTAACTTTCACAGAACTACACAAGTTTATTCAAGACATTGAGTTTGACATGGAAGGGGTTCGAGCCTCAGAAATGATGCGATGCCTTATTCTTCTTTGTATTCATACTGGAGGGCAGAGGCCTTATGAGATTGCAGCATCAAAATGGACAGCAATCAATTGGGATGAAGGAACTTTGCTTATCACACCAGACCTTTCGAAAAATAAGCGTAGTCACTTGGTTCCTCTAACTGACTCAGCTATGTCGATCTTAAGAAGATTAAGAGAAAATGAGTCAACTAGTCCCTTCATCTTTCCTCATTATAAAGACGAAAATGACCACGTCCGCTTAGATTCATTGAGCCAAACCATTGCTCGTTATCGAGATGATCACCCACACTTTGAGCATTTTATCCCTAGAGATTTGCGTCGTACGTGTAAAACCTTGATGGGAGAGCTTGGCATAAGTAAAGCATTGAGGGATAGGCTACAAAACCATGCGCTCAATGATGTGAGCTCAAAACATTACGATAGATACGAGTATCTAAGTGAGAAAAGGCATGCCCTTGAGTTGTGGGAGACGAAGTTATTGAGACTTGAAGACTCGGGATCAAATGTAGTTAGTCTTTGGTGAGGATGGATTGGCGTTCGCAGTGCGAACGATGCGATACGTTTTATCTATTGTTGATGCATCGAAAGTAGGAAGCGACACATTGCGATCTCATTCTTATCTGATTTTTCCGTGATCACAACCGCGGAGCGGCGTCGTTCAACTCGAAATTGCCCCAAAGTGTGTTTGTGAAACTAAAATACAAGTTTTAACAGTGCTTTTTGACAGACTTTACTAATTGGAGAACCCATTAAAGTGTCTATCCTTTTGTCATTAGTAAGCGCTCCATAAA
>NZ_JAHGAH010000204.1:0-9170 GCF_030248475.1 Vibrio sp. D173a | reverse complement strand
TAAGAGACAGCCGATAGGGACCTTCAACTAAGCAATAAGTTATCGTGAGGTTTAGCAAGCCACGATACTTAACGGCCAGCCGATGTCTGTTTGACGGTTGGACTCAATTTCCAACTCAGCGGCTGTCAGTGGGTTTGCCTCTAGCCATTTCGGATCAATACTTAGCGTCAGTTTGTCACCTTCCGCAGTGAGAGTCACACATGGCTCTAGATCT
Organism: Vibrio sp. D173a; assembly: GCF_030248475.1. NCBI lineage: Bacteria > Pseudomonadati > Pseudomonadota > Gammaproteobacteria > Vibrionales > Vibrionaceae > Vibrio > Vibrio sp. D173a. The sequence goes on along the minus strand of NZ_JAHGAH010000204.1, from coordinate 8,956 downwards.
GGATTACGACGATGGCTGAGTAAAACCGCAAGACGCAATAGACGCAGCACGCGTTTACCACTCGTGCCTGAAAGGGCATGTTGCTCAGGCAGTGACGTCAGTTGTTCACGGTAGCGGCGAGCAATTTCACCGATTAAGAACTTCTGTGCACGGGTGTAACCAGGCAAATCCAAATGCTGTAGCAGGTAAGCGCTGTGCTCACCGCCTTTTTTGAAGTCGATAGTCAGACCGATTTCGTGCAGCTTGGCAGTTGTTTCCAGTAGGACTTTACCCTGAGGTTCTGCAACCCAAGCTTCACCGCCAACTTGCTCGAGCAGTTTGCCCGCAAGTTTTGCGACTTGTTCACCGTATTGGCAATCCAGTTGGTAACGGTTTTGTACACTACAAATGGTGCGTGCACGGATGTCGTTTTGACGAAGCTCGTCAACCATCTCGTACACCAAACCTTCACGTAGTGCGCCACCAGCCAGTGTCATGGCATCGATTTCTAGAAGCTCAAAGATCGCAATTAAAATGGATAAGCCACTTGGGAATACCAGAGCACGCTCTAGGGTCAGACCTTCAATATCGAGTTCTTCCAAGTGATCAGCAAGCATCGCCTGCTTTTGTAGACGCTTAAGTTTGGAGTGAGTAATCACTTCGTCCATGCCCTGCGCTAACATTATCTCTTGTAGTGCCTGAACTGTACCCGATGCCCCAACACACACGTCCCAACCTAGGTCGGTGTACTGTTCTAAGATTGGCATCAGAGTTTGCTTCGCGCCTTCAATGGCGGCTTCGAAGTTACGTGCATTCAATTGGCGGTCTTTGAAGAAGTTCTCTAGCCAAGTCACACAGCCCATTTTCAGACTGGTCAGTGCTTTGGCTTCGAAACCTTCACCGATAATCAGCTCGGTACTTGCACCGCCGATATCGACCACAAGGCGACGACCACTACCGCCAGAGGTGTGTGCAACACCTTTATATATAGTGGCAGCTTCTTCTTCGCCGGTAATCACTTCGATAGGCTGACCTAAAATTTGGTTCGCCTTCTCTAGAAAAACATCCACATTGGTCGCGGTTCGCAATGTCGCGGTACCTACAATGCGGATGTTCTGTTTAGGAATATCCTGCAAGCGTTCTGCAAATAGACTTAAGCAGTCCCATCCTCGCTGCATAGCTTCCATACTAAGAGAGTTATGTTCATCTAAGCCCGCGGCTAGACGAACTTTGCGCTTAATTTTAGCCATAGTTTGAACGCTGCCATCGATGTGACGCACAACGAGCATGTGAAAACTGTTCGACCCGAGGTCGATGGCGGCGTATAGCGGTGATGATCCTGCTTGACTCATAAACGACTTCAGTTTCCTTTTATGATTGTTTTGGCGCTGATTGGCGCGGCTGACGAGGACGACGTCCCTGTGGCTTGCGGTTACCAGAGCGAGTGCCACCTGTATTGGTGCGACGTTGCTGAGTACGAGGCGCGCGCATACGAAGTGGTGCAGGCAGATCTTGGATTAGAGCCGAAGCGTCGTAATCAGAAACTGGGATTGCGTGCTCAATGTATTCTTCGATTGGTGGCAGGTTGATTGCGTAATCTTCACAAGCAAAGCTAATAGAGTGACCGCTTGCGCCAGCACGACCAGTACGACCGATACGGTGAACGTAATCTTCACAGTCATCTGGTAGGTCGAAGTTGAATACGTGTGTAACTTGAGGAATATGAAGACCACGTGCTGCTACGTCAGTTGCGACTAGTAGGTCAACTTCACCACGAGTGAATTGCTCAAGGATTTTTTCACGCTTCTTCTGTGGTACATCGCCAGTCAGTAGACCAACACGGTGACCATCGGCTGCTAGGTGACCCCAAATCGACTCACACTTATGCTTAGTGTTAGCAAAAACGATCGCGCGGTCTGGCCATTCTTCTTCAATAAGCGTTTGAAGCAGTGCCATCTTGTCTTCATTCGAAGGGTAGAAAAGCTCTTCTTGGATGCGATGACCAGTTTTTTGCTCTGGCTCAACCACAACATGCTCAGGGTTGTGCATGTGTTCGAAAGCTAATTCTTGTACGCGGTAAGACAGCGTCGCTGAGAACAGCATGTTCAAACGCTCTTTTGGCTCAGGCATACGACGGAACAAGAAACGAATGTCTTTAATAAAGCCAAGATCGAACATACGGTCCGCTTCATCTAGAACAACGGCTTGAATGTTGTTTAGGTTGAATACGCGCTGCTTGTAGAAATCGATGATACGGCCAGTTGTGCCGATAAGAATGTCTACACCATCTTGAAGTTTGGCAAGTTGCTTATCGTAGCTTTCGCCACCGTAAGCTAAAGCCGCTTTAAGACCTGTGCTCGCAATCAAAGGCTCAGCATCGTTAAAGATCTGAATCGCTAGCTCACGCGTTGGCGCCATAATGATCGCGCGCGGTTGAGTTGGCTTGCGACCTTCGTGCTCTGGCGTGGTCAGAAGGTGGTTGAAGGTAGCAGTAAGAAACGCGAGAGTTTTACCAGTACCCGTTTGGGCCTGGCCTGCAATGTCTTGGCCGGTGAGCAGTACCGGCAACGCCAAGGCTTGGATAGGGGTACAATATTCGAACCCTTTTTTCTCCAATCCTTCAGTAACTTGGGGCTTTAAACCCAAATCGGCGAACTTTTGCTCTGTGATATGCGTCTTTTTCATGGCGATAGAATATCAGCTAAAGCTTGCAATAAGAAAGTAAATACATTCCAATAGGGCATCTATTTACTGGTTATCATCCAACCAGTTTCGAAAAACACATTGGAGTGGAAGATGAGTGATAAGATTTTGCAGCTTACTGATGACGGTTTTGAAAACGATGTAATCAACGCTGCAGGCCCGGTTCTAGTTGATTTTTGGGCAGAATGGTGTGGTCCTTGTAAAATGATCGCTCCTATCCTGGACGAAATCGCTGACGAGTACGAAGGCAAACTCACTATCGGTAAACTAAACATTGACCATAACGCAGGTACACCACCTAAGTTTGGTATTCGCGGCATTCCAACGCTACTGTTATTTAAAGACGGTAACGTAGCGGCAACGAAAGTTGGTGCTCTGTCTAAGACTCAACTAAAAGAGTTCCTAGACGCAAACCTATAATCACCAAGTGATTACAAACAAAACCGTGCAATATGACAATGCGCGGTTTTGTTTTTCTAACTCTGGACTAGAATATTAATTAGTGCTAACTTATCGCGCGTTAATTGAACAAATTTCTCTTCTTGGTCGATCCTGAGACCAAATCCATCTTAACTAGAAAACAGATCTTATTTTGACTAAACAAGCATCCACCACCATGAATCTTACTGAACTGAAGAACAGACCTGTGTCTGACCTTGTAAAGCTTGGCGAAAGCCTGGGTCTTGAGAACCTAGCTCGTCTAAGAAAACAAGACATCATCTTCGCAATTCTTAAAGCGCACGCGAAAGGCGGCGAAGACATCTTTGGCGATGGGGTTCTGGAGATTCTGCAAGACGGCTTTGGTTTCCTACGTAGCGCGGACAGCTCATACCTTGCTGGTCCAGACGACATCTACGTTTCGCCAAGTCAGATTCGTCGCTTCAACCTACGTACTGGTGACTCAATTGCTGGTAAAATTCGCCCACCAAAAGACGGTGAGCGTTACTTTGCTCTGCTTAAAGTCAACACAGTAAACGACGACAAACCAGACAACGCTCGTAACAAGATCCTATTCGAGAACTTAACGCCTCTACACGCTAACGAGCGTATGGTTATGGAGCGCGGTAACGGTTCTACAGAAGACATCACAGCACGTGTTTTAGACTTGGCATCGCCAATTGGTAAAGGTCAACGTGGTCTGATTGTTGCTCCGCCTAAAGCGGGTAAGACAATGCTTCTGCAAAACATCGCTCAAAGCATCGCATACAACCACCCAGAGTGTGAGTTGATGGTGCTTCTTATCGACGAACGTCCTGAAGAAGTAACAGAGATGCAGCGTCTAGTTAAAGGTGAAGTAGTAGCGTCAACGTTCGATGAGCCAGCTTCTCGCCACGTACAAGTAGCGGAAATGGTAATCGAGAAAGCAAAACGTCTTGTTGAACACAAGAAAGACGTGGTTATCCTGCTTGACTCTATCACTCGTCTAGCTCGTGCATACAACACCGTAGTTCCTTCATCAGGTAAAGTACTAACTGGTGGTGTAGATGCAAACGCACTACACCGTCCTAAGCGTTTCTTCGGTGCTGCGCGTAACGTAGAAGAAGGCGGCAGCCTAACTATCCTTGCTACGGCTCTAGTCGATACTGGTTCTAAGATGGACGAAGTTATCTACGAAGAGTTCAAGGGTACAGGTAACATGGAAATTCACTTGAACCGTAAGATTGCAGAGAAACGTGTATTCCCTGCGATTGACTTCAACCGCAGCGGCACACGTCGTGAAGAGCTTCTAACGAAGAACGAAGAACTTCAGAAGATGTGGATTCTACGTAAGATCGTTCACCCAATGGGCGAAACTGACGCGATGGAGTTCCTAATCGACAAGCTAGCGATGACGAAGACCAACGACGAGTTCTTCGATGCAATGCGTCGTCAATAGTCTCAGATAAGCAATTCTGCGAAGAGCCACCGTATATCGGTGGCTTTTTTATTGCTTTCTTCCGATAGAAGCAGCAGAATGAAGAAAATGTTATCGGGAGGTTAACATGCAACAAGGAATGTTGTCGTCATTACTCCTGAGCTTGTCACTTATCACACTACCCGCGACGTTAACTGCCAAGGAAATGCAGGAAACCGTGGTAGAGCAGTGGCTTCAGGACTCTCAAATACAGACCAAAGTATCTGAACTGCTTGATTACGCAGTCAGGGACGAGGTTGACTCGCTTAAATTTGCCCTAGACCGGCTTGCCTTTCCTCAACAAGAAGTCGTCCGTTTCCTTTTGCTCGAAAAGCTAGAGCAACAAGAACTCATCCTTACGCCAAGAATGTCGATTTTTGTCGAATCCCAAATCAGCATAACTCCAACTTACCAAGTGCTTGAGCGAGGGGATGGTTATGAATTCAGTGTACCTGCGTTTAATTTCCCGGCCATTGCTAGCCGTCTGATAAAGCGCTGGAAGCAGGATCAGAGAACGTTAGAATTTGTTTTGGAAGCAGAGCGGCAGGAGCTAAACCTCAAGGATTGGTTAACAGGTACGACGCATCAAGTGCAAACCAGAGAAGCGTTACTTATCCGTGAGCTAGACAGCTTATCGCCAGACGCGCTTGAAGCACTGACCAAACAATTAACCCATGCTAATGTTACCAGCTGGCTGCCATCCACAGCCGTGATTGTACGTTTGGCACAAGTAAGCCAAAATCAGTCGATGTACGATCTGTTGTGGCGTATGCGTGCGGATTACAATAGCCAAACAGAGTTAGCCAGATTAGCAGAAGTTGGTGATGGGTTTTCACTACAACAATTGATGAATTCCACCGTCAATCCAACCTTAAAACCTTATGCGATTGAACTGCTCACAAGATCCAATCCACTCTCTCATGACGTAAAACAATTCCTAGTGGCCAAGATGGCACTTTCAGAAGAAGCTACTTTGGTTGCTAGAGAACTCGCAAAGCAAGGGCATCACTCGTGGTTAGAAGAGTTGGTCTCAAACAATCACCAAGTAAAAACACGACAGATTGCGGAATTCTTGGAATAACCGTTGTTGATGTTCTTTAAGTAACAACTCTTGTCGCCATCGAGTTCACATACCCACACAAAATAGGAGGATCTTAGCGTCCTCCTATTTGTTATACTGCGGACAGTTTAATCAGCCAGCATGAAGGCCTATGAGTTTTAAGGATTTACGCGAATTTATCGACCACCTAGAACAGAAAGGTCGACTTAAACGCATCACTCACCCCGTCGACCCCGCTTACGAAATGACAGAAATCAGCGACCGTACCTTGCGTGCTGGTGGCCCTGCGCTGTTGTTTGAGAACCCAATTGGCTACGACGTACCTGTTTTGACGAACCTATTTGGTACGCCAGAGCGTGTCGCGATTGGTATGGGACGTGAAGACGTTAAAGAATTAAGAGAAGTCGGTAAGCTGCTGGCTTATTTGAAAGAACCTGAGCCACCAAAAGGCTTCAAAGACGCATTGGAAAAATTGCCAGTGTTCAAGCAAGTATTGAACATGCCAGCCAAGCGCTTAAGAAAAGCATCGTGCCAAGAGATTGTGTGGCAAGGTGATGAAGTCGATTTGGATAAAATCCCGGTGATGAGTTGCTGGGCAGAAGACGTTGCGCCATTGCTTACGTGGGGCTTAACTGTGACCAAAGGTCCGAATAAGAAACGTCAGAACCTAGGTATTTATCGCCAGCAGAAAATTGCCAAGAACAAAATCATCATGCGTTGGTTAGCTCATCGTGGTGGTGCGCTTGACCTGCGCGATTGGATGGAAACCCATCCAGGTAAACCTTTCCCAGTTTCGGTCGCGTTTGGTGCAGACCCAGCTACCATTCTTGGTGCAGTAACGCCAGTGCCAGATACGCTATCGGAATACGCATTTGCAGGTTTGCTACGTGGCAGCAAAACGGAAGTCGTTAAGTCAGTCAGTAATGATTTGGAAGTGCCAGCGAGCGCTGAAATCGTGATGGAAGGCTATATCGACCCGAACGAGTTTGCCGATGAAGGTCCTTATGGCGACCACACTGGCTACTACAACGAAAAAGAAAAGCACCACGTATTTACCATTACGCACATTACCATGCGTAAAGACCCAATCTACCACAGTACCTACACAGGCCGTCCGCCAGATGAACCAGCTGTATTGGGTGTGGCATTAAACGAAGTGTTTGTGCCGATTCTGCAAAAGCAGTTCCCAGAGATTGAAGACTTCTACCTACCGCCGGAAGGTTGTTCGTACCGAATGGCGGTCGTCACTATGAAGAAGCAGTACTCAGGACATGCCAAGCGCGTAATGATGGGTGTGTGGTCTTTCTTACGTCAATTCATGTACACCAAGCTTGTTATTGTGTGCGATGAATCGGTAAACGCGCGAGATTGGAATGATGTCGTTAAAGCCATGTCAGAGCATATGGATCCTGTACGTGACACCTTGATGATAGACAACACGCCAATCGACTCACTTGACTTTGCTTCGCCTGTGGTTGGTCTTGGCTCCAAGATGGGTTTAGATGCGACTATTAAATGGGATGCTGAACTGGCGACACGAATCAAGGTCAACGAACGTGACAATAAAGTGATTACCCAGTCTGATCTAGATGCGCTAAAACAGCAACGCCCTGAGATTGTCGATATCTATCTACCTGCAACAGCAAGTAACCAGTTTGCTGTCGTGACCATGAAGAAAGACCAAGCTGGTCAATCGCAAGCCTTGATGGAGTACCTGTGGGAATTCTTTGCTCAGTACACGGATAATAAATTCATTATCTTGTGCGACGATGACGTTAATGCGCGAGATTGGAATGACATCATTTGGGCTGTAACAACCCGAATGGATCCAGATAGAGACACTATTCAAGTGCATGGTAAGACTCATAGTTCATCCAAATTAGGACTGGATGCGACCAACAAGTTCGAATCCGAAGTCACGCGCGAGTGGGGTACGCCTATCAAAAAAGATCCTAAACTTGTGGCTAAAGTCGATGAGATTTGGGACCAGTTAGGTATTCTATGAGTCATCAAGTCCACCTTCTACCAATGGACGTTAGGTTCCAAGTAAAAGAAGGGGAGACGGTGTTGGAAGCTGCGCTCAACAACAATATTCGCTTCCCACACCGTTGCCAAGTTGGCGCTTGCGCCATGTGTATGTGTAAAAAGCTAGCGGGCGAGGTGAGTTACCACCTCGAACCGATGCTAACCGAAAAAGAGCAACAGCAAGGTTGGATATTCCCTTGCCAAGCCTATACAGAAAGTAATTTAGTGCTTACTTTTGATGAGTAAGCGAGAGGAACACCATGACCATCCAATGTAAAGTAAAGTCTATTCAGCCGTTAGCTTGTAATACTTATCAAATCCTTCTTCATCCAGAATCACCTGTACCTTTCAAAGCAGGTCAGTACCTTATGGTAGTGATGGGTGAAAAAGACAAACGTCCTTTCTCTATTGCGAGCAGCCCATGTCGTCATGAAGGTGAACTTGAACTGCACATCGGTGCGGCGGAACACAACGCTTATGCACTAGAAGTCGTTGAAGCAATGCAAGCGGCACTAGAAACAGATGGTCATATCGAGATTGATGCTCCACATGGTGATGCTTGGGTTCAAGAAGAAAGCGAACGCCCACTATTATTGATTGCTGGTGGTACTGGCTTTAGTTACGTGCGTTCGATTCTGGATCACTGTGTTGCACAGAGCAAAACCAATCCTATCTATCTATACTGGGGTGCGCGCGACAATTGCCAACTTTACGCTAAAGAAGAGTTGGTCGAGATCGCTGCAAAGTTTGCTAACGTTCACTTTATTCCAGTAGTAGAAGAAGCACCTGCCGACTGGCAAGGTAAAGTTGGTAACGTACTACAAGCGGTGAGTGAAGATTTCGAAAGCTTAGAAAACTACGATATCTATATTGCAGGTCGTTTCGAAATGGCTGGCGCAGCTCGTGAACAGTTCACTCAGAACAAGAAAGCGAAGAGTGAACGTATGTTCGCAGACGCGTACGCATTCATTTAAATACGGCTTTTGAGGCAGAAAAAGAGGGTTTTTTACCCTCTTTTTTGCTTTTTTGATGAAATAGTCATCGAACAGTCAGTTTTTTCCATTTTTTTTCAAAAAAGGGTTGCGAACGGATCAGAGTTCCCTATAATGCGCATCCACCGACACGGCAGACGCGATAAGGCTTCAGCAGAGTCGGAGAGGTGAAAAGCTTCTGAGAAAATAAATTGAAAAAAGTGTTTGACACTCTCAATTATCTCGTTAGAATGCACCTCCGCTTTGAGAGAAAAACTTCTCGATAAGCAAGCTCTTTAAAAATATAGACCTATCAATCTGTGT
>NZ_JAHGAH010000203.1:0-9392 GCF_030248475.1 Vibrio sp. D173a | reverse complement strand
ATAAGAGACAGGCCGATTAGGCGGGTTTATTCATAGTGAAATGGTAAAAAGAGAGAAGTAATTACAGAATAACCGTCTTATTGCCGTAAACAAATACGTGGTCATTGATCACTTTATTCAGAGCCTTGCTCAATACGTTCTTCTCTACATCGCGACCTGCTTGCGCCATATCTTGTGCGCTGAACGTGTGATCCACTGGAATAACGTCCTGCTTGATGATTGGACCCTCATCCAAGTCGTTTGTCACGAAGTGCGCCGTTGCACCGATGATCTTCACACCGCGATCGTAAGCTTGTTGGTATGGCTTAGCACCGATAAACGCGGGTAAGAAGCTGTGGTGGATATTGATGATCTTGTGACGGTATTTCTCCACGAAAGTCGGAGTGAGAACACGCATGTATTTCGCCAGTACAAGGTAATCGGCATCATATTGGTCAATCACTTCAAGCATCTTCTGCTCGTGCTCTTCACGGCTAAGATCTTCGTGAGTCACGTGATGGTAAGGAATATCAAAACGTTCAGTGAGTGTTTGAAGTTTGTCGTAGTTACCAACAACCGCAGCAATTTCAACATCTAAGCTGCCATCGTAAGTCTTCATCAGAATATCACCCAGACAGTGCGCTTCTTTGGTTACTAGGATGACGATGCGTTTACGGCGAGAGCTAATAAGTTTACGTTTTGCACCTTGTGGCAGCGCTTGGTCTAAATCGGCGAGTACCGTTTGATCGTTGAAGTAACCCTCCAACTCGGTTCTCATGAAAAAGTGTCCACTGGTGTTATCAACAAACTCGTTATTATGAACGATATTCAGCTGATGCTTATAACAGATATTGGTGATTTTTGAGATCAAACCCGGTGCGTCAGAACAATGGGTTAACAGTGTTTTCTTTTCCATAAATCAGATACTTCCATGCATTATTTTTCTAGCATACGAATAAAAGGGTCACGTCAGAAGCGTGAATCGTACTGCAATCTGACTTCATAAATAATCTATTCTCGGCGCGGTTTCAACAAATTATCCGTTGAAGCCCTTGTTTGGTGTGCTTCATTTGTTAATTTAAAACACCAAGGTTTACTCAGCGTTAACCCTCGAATTGATATAAGCGATTCAGTATTCGTGTGTTTAATTTCGAGGAGGTAAAGGATGCCTAAACATTTTGGTGTTTCTGATGAGGATTTCCGCCAGTTAATGGAACAATTACATTTGCTCAATGCAAACCAAAAATCTCTGTTGCAACGTCAACTGAGGAAACTAACCGTTTCTGAATCCATGAGCACTCTGTCGGAAGAGGAACTCTCGTTTCTGCAAACCGTATTGAGTCGTTGAGAGCGAATAGACAGAAATAGCGCTGCAGGTTGTCTGATTGAACAAGTATCTCTGATATACTCACGACAATTTTTCCAACCAGATGTCAGGCATGATCGCAAAAACATTCTCCTCTGAGGGCGCGTTAGGCAAAGCCATTCCGGGCTTTCAAGCTCGCCAGCCACAAATCGATATGGCAGAAGCTGTCAGCAGTGCGATCAAAGACCAAACTCAGCTCGTGGTAGAAGCCGGAACGGGAACGGGTAAGACTTTCGCTTACCTTGTGCCAGCGCTCTTGAGCGGAAAAAAAGTCATCATCAGTACCGGGTCGAAGAACCTGCAAGAGCAATTGTATCACCGTGACTTGCCTTTGATGGTCAATGCTTTGGGCTTTTATGGACAAGTCGCGCTACTAAAAGGTCGCTCCAATTACCTATGTTTGGATCGTCTTAGCCGACAAATGGTCGAGAGCCATACTAATGAGGCCGATCCAACACTGCTGACTCAATTGGTTAAAGTCCGCACTTGGTCGTCTGAAACCAAAACGGGCGATTTAGGTGATTGTGAGGATCTGCCAGAAGACAGCATGATCATCCCAACCATTACCTCCACCAACGATAACTGCCTGGGTAAAGAGTGTCCGAGCTACACCGATTGTTTCGTCCTAAAAGCACGCAAACGCGCAATGGATTCGGACATTGTTGTCGTCAACCACCACTTGTTCCTTGCAGACCTTGCGATCAAAGAAACCGGCTTTGGTGAGTTGATCCCAGAAGCTGACGTTTTCATCTTCGACGAAGCTCACCAGCTTCCAGACATTGCCAGCGAATACTTCGGACAATCGATCTCTAGCCGTCAGATCCAAGAGCTCGCCAAAGACATTGAGATTGCTTACCGCACTGAAGCAAAAGACATGCGCCAGCTACAAAAAGTCGGTGATAAGCTGATGCAAAGTGCGATGGATATGCGCATCGTTCTCGGTGAACCGGGCTTTCGTGGAAACTGGCGTGAAGCGCAGCAGTCGGAATCGATCAAGCGTGAATTGGTGCGCTTAACCGATAGCTTAGACTTGGCGATTGATGTGTTGAAACTGGCGCTAGGTCGAAGCCAATTGCTGGATACCGCCTTTGAGCGTGCCAACCTGATCAAAGGACGAATTGATCGCGTTTGTGATGTCGATATTACTGGTTACTCATACTGGTACGACACATCTCCCCGCCATTTTGCTCTGCACATTACGCCGCTATCGGTTGCAGATAAATTCCATGAGCAAATTGAAATCAAACAAGGCGCGTGGATTTTCACTTCTGCAACCCTTGCAGTATCTGGTGACTTTAAACACTTTACCGATCGTCTTGGATTGAAGCCGAAGCAGCAGTTTTCGTTGCCATCTCCGTTCGATTACGAGAAGCAAGCGCGCCTATGTGTGCCTCGTTATTTGCCAGAGCCAAACAGCCCAGGCTTAGCCGACAAACTGGTGCGAATGCTTGCGCCTGTGATTGAAGAGAACGACGGGCGTTGTTTCTTCCTGTGTACTTCGCACAGCATGATGCGTGAGCTTGGTGAACGCTTCCGTGAAGTGCTGGATCTGCCTGTGCTAATGCAAGGTGAGATGAGCAAACAAAAGACCCTTGCCGAGTTTATGGAACTGGGTAATGCACTGCTGGTGGCGACGGGTGCATTCTGGGAAGGGATCGATGTTAGAGGTGATGCGCTGAGCTGTGTTATCATCGACAAATTACCGTTTACTGCCCCTGATGAACCGCTGCTCAAAGCCCGAATCGAAGATTGTCGATTACGTGGCGGTGAGCCGTTTGCAGAAGTGCAAATCCCGGATGCGGTTATCACGTTAAAGCAGGGCGTAGGACGTTTAATTCGAGACCAAAAAGATCATGGTGCCTTAATCATTTGCGACAACCGTTTGGTAACGCGTGATTACGGTGGCATCTTCCTTGGCAGCTTACCGCCAATCCCAAGAACACGGGATTTGGAACGAATCAAAACATTCCTAAAAACAGAACAACCTGCCGCAGACTAATGCGCTGTGGCATCAATAAATTAAAGAAGAATTGTAGAGAGTTACATGAGCGCAAAAATTCTTGCTATCGATACGGCAACTGAGAACTGTTCAGTTGCGCTACTGGTTAATGACCGAGTGATTTCACGCAGTGAAGTGGCTCCTCGTGACCACACTAAGAAAGTACTGCCTATGGTGGACGAAGTACTGAAAGAAGCGGGCCTGACTCTACAAGATCTAGACGCATTGGCGTTTGGTCGTGGTCCCGGCAGCTTTACTGGCGTTCGTATCGGTATTGGTATCGCGCAAGGTTTGGCGTTTGGTGCTGACTTACCAATGATTGGCGTTTCAACGTTGGCTGCGATGGCACAAGCAAGCTACCGCCTGCACGGTGCAACGGATGTCGCGGTTGCGATTGATGCGCGTATGAGTGAAGTTTACTGGGCACGTTACACTCGCCAAGAAAACGGTGAATGGGCTGGTGTCGATGCAGAATGTGTTATTCCACCAGCGCGTCTATCGGAAGAAGCACAAGCAGACGACAAAACGTGGACTAAAGCGGGTACTGGTTGGGATGCTTACCAAGAAGATCTTGGTAAACTGCCATTCAACTTAACGAGCGGTGATGTGCTTTACCCTGATTCGCAAGACATCGTGATTCTTGCTGAACAGGAACTTAAGAAAGGCAACACAGTCCCAGTAGAAGAATCGAGCCCGGTTTATCTGCGCGATAATGTAACGTGGAAGAAACTTCCGGGTCGCGAATAATTCATTACTACTAGAATATACGGGGCGTTTGCCCTGTATTTTTATGGAGCGTTATGGCGTCTATCAATGGTTTACCTCCTGCGTTAATACCGGGTGCAAATCGCACCAATAAAGTCGGTAAAAAAGGGCAGGTAAAGAAAACTCAAGATAAGCAGTCCGTTGGTCAACCTTCTAAGGTGGCGAACGCCGTCGCGCATTCCATCAAACAAGTGGATGGGTCTCAGATTCATCGCGCTCAAGTGCAATATGATTTGCCCGAGGGTCATGCTCGCAAAGCAATGGAACAGTATATGGACGTCATGAATCGAGCGAAGAAAGAGGAACTTGCTCAGTTACTTGGTGTCGATATCTATGTGTAAAACAACGAATTTATAGTGGGGGTTTATGAAACTTTCTGGACGTATTTTTCTGGTTATTATCGCGGCATTCGGGCTTTCTGCCTGTAGTTCTCTTCCTGAAGAGTTGAATGCAAGCACCGAGCAGGTTTTGACGGATTACAAAACCTTTGCCGAAGACCAAGGACAGGCTGCTAACGATGTCCGCCTTGGTGGTGTTATCGCGAAAGTGGATAACTTGAAAGACCAAACGCGTCTGGAGATCGTAAACCTGCCAATCAGCAAATCAGGTAAGCCGGATATTGACCAAGAACCAACGGGTCGCTTCGCAGTGTACTTTGATGGTTACCTAGAGCCGGTTGCGTTTAGCCAAGGCCGACTTATTACCGTTGTTGGTAAAGGCGTGGGCGAAGAAGAAGGCAAAATTGGTGAGCACCAATACATCTTCCCGGCGATCAAAGGCGATGGCTACCGCCTATGGAAGATTGAAGAGCGCGTACGTATGTACGATACGCCAACCTATTACTACCCTTGTTATTCCATTAACTGCCGTATGATGCGTTCGGATTTCCCGCAAGACGGCAAGGTGATCAAGAAGGTTAAATAATCTGTGATGAATGAGCGCCGTTTTGCACTCCCAAATGGGAGCATGGCAGCCTTAGAGATCGGAAATGAAAAAACGACTGCTTGTTCAGTCGTTTTTCTTCATGGGTGGATGGATAATGCGGGCAGCTTCAAAACCTTGATGAACGCCATCCACCAGTGCAATCCTGATCTTCATTTACTGGCAATTGACCTATTTGGTCATGGCTTATCCAGCCATAAACCCTCGGACAATTACTATCCCTTCCACGACTACATTGCTGATTTACACCAATTATTGGATGAATTATCGCCAAACAGACTGGTGTTAGTAGGTCATTCACTAGGCGCATTAATCGCAAGTTGCTATAGTGCTGCCTTTCCTGAACAGGTCGAAGCGTTAGTGCAAATTGAAGGAGCGGGTCCACTCGCAGAACAGCCTTCCAATAGCGTGAAACGACTGCGTGATGGTGTCCTTAGCCGACAACGTCAACGCAATAAACCGGAGCGAGCTATCGCTTCTTTCGACCTGGCGTTAAAGCTACGCATGCAAGCGAATCACCTGACCGCCGAGCAGTTGATGCCAATCGTAGAGCGCGGGACTGAATGTCGCGAGAATCAATGGTTTTGGCGACACGATGCCAAATTAAAGTGCGATTCTCTTTACCGCATGGCACAGGACCACGCGAACTCGATCACCAGCCAAATACGCTGTCCGCACCTGATCATTTTGGGTGACAAAGGATTTCAGCATTTACAGTCTAACCAAATCGATTGGGGCGAAAATCCACCGAATGTGGTTTCTGTCGCGGGTGGTCACCATTGTCATTTAGAGCAAAAACTCGAGGTGGCAAAGCGAATTCTTGGTGTAGTTAACAAAATTTAAACAAGTGTTTGAGAGTTACGTGCTCAAGCACGTTTGCTGTGCTGTAATAGTGCTCAAAATAAAAAGGACGCTATTTTTTAGCCAGTTATAAACGAGGAGTAACATCGTGGATAAACCATGGCTTTCACGTTATCCAAGTGACGTACCTGAAACCATCAATCCAGAGCAATATGAGTCTTTGGTAGAAATGTTCGAGCAGTCTGTTCAAAAATACGCAGACCAACCGGCATTCATGAACATGGGCTCGGTCATGACCTTCCGCAAATTGGAAGAGCGTAGCCGCGCATTCGCCGCATACCTACAAAACGAACTTAAGCTGAAGAAGGGTGACCGCGTTGCTCTTATGATGCCAAACCTGCTTCAATACCCTGTAGCGCTATTTGGTATTTTGCGTGCAGGCTGTATCGCTGTGAACGTGAACCCACTTTACACTCCTCGTGAGCTTGAGCATCAGCTAAACGATGCTGGCGCAACGGCGATCGTTATCGTCTCTAACTTCGCGAACACGCTAGAGCAAATCGTAGAAAACACGCCAGTGAAACACGTGGTTCTGACCAGTCTTGGTCAAATGTTGCCACGTGCAAAAGGTACGCTTGTCGACTTCGTGGTTAAGTACGTGAAGGGCATGGTGCCTAAGTACGATCTACCGGGTGCAATCTCAATGCGTAAAGCGCTGCACAAAGGTCGTCGTCTTCAGTACGTGAAACCATTTATGTCTGGTGATGATATTGCATTCCTACAGTACACTGGTGGTACAACGGGCGTAGCGAAAGGCGCAATCCTGACGCATCGCAACATGATCGCCAACGTAATGCAGGCGAAAGGCGCTTATGGTCCAGTTTTGGCACCAGGACGCGAGCTTGTTGTTACGGCGCTGCCGCTTTACCACGTATTCGCGCTGACGGTGAACTGTCTACTGTTTGTTGAAATGGGTGGCAACAACCTGCTTATCACTAACCCGCGTGATATTCCGGGCTTTGTGAAAGAACTGCAAAAATACCAGTTCACTGCGATTACCGGTGTAAACACCCTATTTAACGCGCTAGTGAACAACGAAGATTTCCATGAGCTAGATTTCAGCAACCTTCGCCTTGCAGTAGGTGGTGGTATGGCAGTGCAACGTGCCGTGGCTGAAAAATGGCAAAAGACCACAGGCTGTTACCTACTAGAAGGTTACGGTCTAACAGAATGTTCTCCATTGGTGGCGGCTTACCCGCACGACCTAGTGGAATACAATGGTTCTATCGGTCTGCCTGTGCCATCAACAGAAGTACGTATTGTTGATGAAGAAGGTAACGCACTAGCAAACACAGAGACAGGTGAGCTCCAAGTTCGCGGTCCTCAAGTGATGCAAGGTTACTGGCAGCGCCCAGAAGCGACCAAAGAAGTGATCAACGAAGACGGTTGGCTATCGACGGGTGACATCGTTAAGTTTGATGATGAAGGCTTCCTGCACATCGTTGACCGTAAGAAAGACATGATTCTTGTGTCTGGCTTTAACGTTTACCCGAACGAAATCGAAGACGTAGTTGCACTGCACGGTAAAGTGCTAGAAGTCGCGGCAATCGGTCAGCCTCATGAAGTGTCTGGCGAGTTGGTGAAGATCTACGTTGTAAAACGCGATCCAAGCCTAACCAAAGACGAAGTGATTGCACACTGTCGCCAACACCTAACTGGCTACAAAGTGCCTAAGTTGGTTGAGTTCCGTGAAGATCTACCTAAGACCAACGTAGGTAAGATCCTTCGTCGCGTACTGCGTGAAGAGAACGATGCAGAGCTAGCGAAGAAGAGTGCATAAGCGGATTTCTTTGTGCAACAATCATTTATTGCCAAATAGTGTTAGAATGCCAGCGTTTTGCTGGCATTTTTTTATAGCGAGAAGCATGTGAACTATCAGATCATTACGAAAAACAAAGACCTAGAAGAAGTCTGCGCTCTAGCAAGAGAAGCCGACGTAGTTATGCTGGATACCGAATTCGTGCGAATCAGGACTTACTATCCGCAGCTAGGTTTAATTCAGCTTTTCGATGGCAAACAACTTTCCCTTATCGACCCGACCGAACTGACTGACATGACGTCGTTCGTCGAGTTGTTAAAAGACACCTCAGTACTAAAAGTACTGCACGCGTGTGGTGAAGATTTAGAAGTCTTCCAAAATGCCTTTGGCTGTACACCATTCCCAATGGTGGATACGCAGTTGATGGCCGCTTTCCTAGGTCACGGCCTGTCGACGGGCTTCGCTACGCTGGTGGAAGAATACCTTGGCGTCGAGCTAGACAAGAGCGAATCTCGCACTGACTGGATGGCGCGTCCACTGACTCAAAAGCAGCTTGATTACGCCGCGGCCGACGTGCACTACCTAATGCCTCTTTACGAGAAGCTATTAGCTAAAGTGAACGAAGCAGGCTGGTGGGAAGCGGTTCAACAAGAGAGCGACTTACTGGTATCAAAACGTATTCGCAACGTGAACGAAGAAAACGCCTACCTAGACATCAAAGGCGCATGGCAGCTAAGACCGGCTGAACTTGCGATTCTGAAGCCATTGGCAACTTGGCGTTACCGCGAAGCGATTAAGCGTGACCTAGCACTGAACTTCATCTTCAAAGAAGGTGATTTGCTGACGGTGGCTCGCCTTGGTTTGACTGGCTTTAAGAAGATGGAAGCGGAAGGCATCGACATCCGTGCGATTAACCGCCATGGCGCACGAATTGCGGCCATCGTGAAAAGTGCAAAGCAAACACCTGCCGATGATTACCCAGCGAAAATTGAACGTTTGATGGATTACCCAGGCTACAAGCAAATCTTCAAGAACATGAAAGATGTGGTGAAGGTAGCATCGCAAAAGTCAGGCTTGGCGACCGAGTTCTTGGCTTCTAAAAAGCAGATCAACCAAATCATCAGTTGGGTATGGAAGAAAGACCGCGACCCAGCGCGTCTACCGGATGTGATGCAAGGCTGGCGTCTTGAATTACTCGGCGAGAAGATGAATAAGGTGCTGAAGTAAGTACCAATAAAAAAGGTTGGCATTATCGCCAACCTTTTTTGTAACACGCATTTGTCTTTTATTTTGAGTGCTCATTTCAGCAGGACTAAGCCACAGGGTCATTCCAGCGAACCTAAGTGAGACTAGGAATCTACTGACAGTCCGCTTTGAAGCCAAAGTCTTCTTTCACCAAGCCGAGTACTCTGGTAATAGATTCTGAATCACGCTCGTGCCTCGCTGTTCAGAATGACGAAGGGGTTTGAGTCATTCCAGCGAACCTAAGTGAGACTAGGAATCTACGGGCAGTTCGCTTTGAATTCAAAACCTTTTATCAACAACCCGGGCACGCTAGTCATAGATTCTGAATCACGCTCAATGGTATGGACTCCCCACCTCAACTGACTGTGTCAGCTAAAGTTACAGGTACAAACCAAAATAGGAGCCCATACCATGAATCAATCTAGCACAATCTCAATTGATTTAGCCAAATCCGTTTTCCAAGTTGCGGTGTTTAA
>NZ_JAHGAH010000202.1:0-12498 GCF_030248475.1 Vibrio sp. D173a | reverse complement strand
TTGAGCTAATCGCTCCTATCGCTATGGATGAAGGCCTACGTTTCGCTATCCGTGAAGGTGGCCGTACTGTAGGTGCTGGTGTTGTTGCTAAGATCTTCGACTAATTCTTAACGAATTAACGAATGTCTTCGGAAAATCTTGAATTAGATTTGACGAACCAGTAGCAAAAAGGGCATCATTTGATGCCCTTTTTCTGCACTCAACATTATTTTAGCTGTTTTCTTGTTCAGATTTTGGTTGAGAGCAGAGCAAGATTGGCCAGACAGGCTTAATCTTAAGAGAGTAGCGCTGATTTTTTCAGCGATATGGAGTTTGCCCTGCAACAGCGGGGTTGTTGTCGTCTATATTAAGACTTGTGACAGGTTGGTTTATGAAAGCAAATAATGCTGAAACTCCTGATAGCTCAAACGCAGCAGATACGTTTAAGTGGATTGCCGCTTTCGTATTAGCAGCGGCCGCTGTTGTGGGTAATTACCTGTATGGTGAAATGTCTGTAGTTGTTCGTGCTGCAGGCGTTGTTGTTCTTATTGCAGCTGCCCTTGGCGTTGCAGCAACAACGACTAAAGGTAAAGCAGCGATCAGTTTTGCAAAAGAATCTCGTATGGAAGTTCGTAAGGTTGTTTGGCCTACACGCCAAGAAACTATGCAAACAACACTGATCGTTTTAGCTGTAAGTATTGTAATGGCTCTAGCGCTTTGGGGTATTGACGGCATTATGGTTCGTCTAGTAGCTCTAGCGACTGGGGTATAGAGGGTTTTAATTCATGAGTGAAGCTCCAAAAAAACGCTGGTATGTGGTTCAAGCCTTCTCTGGATTTGAAGGTCGTGTAGCTCAATCTCTTCGCGAGCATATCAAAATGCACAGCATGGAAGAGCTATTCGGTGAAGTACTGGTTCCTACTGAAGAAGTAGTAGAAATGCGCGCGGGTCAGCGTCGTAAATCTGAGCGTAAGTTCTTCCCAGGGTACGTCCTTGTTCAGATGATTATGAACGATGAATCATGGCACCTAGTACGCAGTGTGCCGCGTGTCATGGGCTTCATTGGTGGTACCTCAGACCGTCCGGCACCTATCACAGATAAGGAAGCTGACGCTATTCTTAACCGTCTTGAGAAAGCGAGTGAAGCTCCTCGTCCACGTACTATGTACGAAGCGGGCGAAGTGGTACGTGTTAATGAAGGTCCATTTGCTGACTTCAATGGTACTGTTGAAGAAGTGGATTACGAGAAGAGCCGCCTGAAAGTGTCTGTATCGATCTTTGGTCGTGCAACACCAGTTGAGCTTGAATTTGGTCAGGTTGAAAAACTTGATTAAAAAAACACCTTTTTAAGGGTTGTCTAAGGCGCGAATTATGACTATAATTTCGCGCCTTTTTACTTCTGGTGAAGTAAAGAGTTTTTTCATAAACGGGGAGCTGATCGGTGATTAGCGTTTGTACCCAAACTTAGGAATTATCATGGCTAAGAAAGTTGAAGCTTACATCAAGCTACAAGTTGCAGCTGGTATGGCGAACCCAAGTCCACCAGTTGGTCCTGCACTAGGTCAACACGGTGTTAACATCATGGAATTCTGTAAAGCGTTCAACGCGAAAACAGAATCTCTAGAGAAAGGTCTACCTACTCCTGTTGTTATCACTGTATACAACGACCGTTCTTTCACGTTCGTAACTAAGACTCCACCTGCTGCTGTTCTTCTTAAGAAAGCTGCTGGCGTTAAGTCTGGTTCAGGTCGTCCAAACACTGAAAAAGTGGGTACTGTAACTGACGCTCAAATCCAAGAAATCGCAGAAACTAAAGCTGCTGATATGACTGGTGCTGACATCGAAGCGATGAAGCGTTCAATCGCTGGTACTGCTCGTTCAATGGGCCTAGTGGTAGAGGGTTAATAAGATGGCTAAACTAACTAAGCGCATGCGCGTAATCCGCGAAAAAGTTGACGTAACTAAAGAGTACGAAATCAACGAAGCTGTTGCTCTTCTTCAAGAACTAGCTACTGCTAAATTCGTAGAGTCTGTTGACGTTGCTGTTAACCTAGGCATCGATGCTCGTAAATCTGACCAGAACGTACGTGGTGCAACTGTACTGCCTCACGGTACTGGCCGCGAAATCCGCGTTGCAGTGTTCACTCAAGGTGCAAACGCTGAAGCAGCTAAAGAAGCTGGTGCAGACATCGTTGGTATGGAAGATCTTGCTGAGCAAGTTAAGAAAGGCGAAATGAACTTCGACGTAGTTGTTGCTTCTCCAGATGCAATGCGCGTTGTAGGTCAACTAGGTACTATCCTAGGTCCTCGCGGTCTAATGCCAAACCCTAAAGTTGGTACTGTAACTCCTAACGTTGCTGAAGCGGTTAAGAACGCTAAAGCTGGTCAGGTTCGTTACCGTAACGACAAAAACGGCATCATCCACACTACTATCGGTAAAGCAAACTTCTCTGCTGAGCAGATCAAAGAGAACCTAGAAGCTCTTCTAGTTGCTCTGAAGAAAGCTAAGCCATCTTCAGCGAAAGGTACTTTCCTGAAGAAAGTAAGCATCTCTACTACTATGGGTGCTGGTGTTGCTGTTGATCAGGCTAGCCTGAACACTCAAGCATAATTTATTTGCTTAGGCGCAAAATTTGTGTATAATTTTGCGCCTAATATTTGTGGTTGGGGCTGAACATTGGTTCTTTGAACTGTCTCCTAGTTCGAAATGAATTAAGACCCAGTCTCCGTCCAAGACCGTAGGTGTTTGTTCTCAAGACAAACTTAATCATCCTACGTAGATGGTGCCCGAACTGACAGGAAGCTCTATGTAAATAGTTAACTTTCTTCTGGGAATGCACCTCAATAGCTCTCACTGTCGTGATGATAGTGAGTGGTGTAACGACAACCAGGAGTAAATCCAAGATGGCTTTAAACCTTCAAGACAAAAAAGCAATTGTTGCTGAAGTCAACGAAGCTGCCAGTGGTGCACTTTCTGCAGTTGTAGCTGATTCTCGTGGCGTTGAAGTTGGCGCGATGACTTCTCTACGTAAACAAGCTCGCGAAGCGGGTGTTTACATGAAAGTCGTGCGTAACACTCTAGCACGTCGTGCGGTTCAGGGTACAGACTATGAGTGTCTAACTGACACTTTCACTGGTCCTACTCTAATCGCGTTCTCTAACGAGCACCCTGGTGCTGCAGCGCGTCTTTTCAAAGACTTCGCTAAAGAGAACAAAGATTTCGAGATCAAAGCTGCTGCATTTGAAGGCGCTGTAACTGACGCTGAAGTACTAGCAACACTACCAACTTACGACGAAGCAATCGCACGCCTAATGATGTGCATGAAAGAAGCTTCTGCTGGCAAGCTGGTACGTACTATCGCTGCTATCCGCGATCAAAAAGAAGAAGCAGCGGCTTAAGCCTTGCTTTTTACTGGTTGCAAAATAAACTTATTGTTGACTTAAAAGAGAATTGTTATGTCTATTACTAACGAGCAAATCCTAGACGCAGTTGCAGAAATGTCTGTAATGCAAGTTGTTGAACTAATCGAAGCTATGGAAGAGAAATTCGGTGTATCTGCTGCTGCTGCAGTAGTTGCAGGTGGCGCAGCAGGCGGCGAAGCTGCAGCTGAGCAAACTGAATTTGACGTAATCCTAGAATCTGCTGGCGGTAACAAAGTTGCTGTAATCAAAGCAGTACGTGGCGCAACTGGCCTAGGTCTTAAAGAAGCTAAAGCTCTTGTAGACGGCGCTCCAGCACCTCTTAAAGAAGGTGTTGACAAAGCAGAAGCTGACGCACTTAAAGCTCAGCTAGAAGAAGCTGGTGCAACTGTTGCTGTTAAGTAATTATTGCATAGTTTCTTAGCCTAACGGCTAATTGGCTGGTGGTTTTTTAACCACCGGCCTTTTTGCGCTGTAGGGTATAGGCGAATTTTCCCGCTGTTTAAGCGCCTGTCCCCGAGCAAAAAACATTTCATTCCTACGCAATGAAATGTCACTACAGTAAACAGCTATTTAGTCACTGTCCCTTACCCCCCTTAAGTAACTAGGAGCGGGCGGACAGTTTGGGTCACTTATCAGCGAGCTGAGGAACCCCATGGTTTACTCTTATACCGAGAAAAAGCGCATCCGTAAGGACTTTGGTACTCGTCCACAAGTTTTGGACATTCCATACCTGCTATCGATCCAGCTCGATTCGTTCGACAAATTCATCGAACAGGATCCTGAAGGTCAATACGGTCTTGAAGCTGCTTTCCGTTCTGTATTCCCAATTCAGAGCTACAACGGCAATTCTGAGCTGCAATACGTTAGCTACCGTCTTGGTGAGCCAGTTTTTGACGTTAAAGAATGTCAAATCCGCGGTGTAACTTACTCAAAGCCACTACGCGTAAAACTACGTCTAGTAATCTTTGATAAAGACGCGCCAGCAGGTACTGTAAAAGACATTAAAGAACAAGAAGTCTACATGGGCGAAATTCCGCTTATGACAGACAATGGTACCTTCGTAATTAACGGTACCGAGAGGGTTATCGTATCCCAGCTGCACCGAAGCCCAGGCGTGTTCTTCGACAGCGATAAGGGTAAGACCCACTCTTCAGGTAAAGTTCTATATAACGCACGTGTAATTCCTTACCGTGGCTCATGGCTAGACTTTGAGTTCGATCCTAAGGATAACCTATACGTACGTATCGACCGTCGTCGTAAGCTACCAGCTTCGATCATCCTTCGTGCACTTGGTAAGACGTCAGAAGAAATTCTAGATATCTTCTTCGAGAAAGTGAACTTCGAAGTGAAAGATCAAACTCTACTAATGGAGTTGGTTCCTGATCGTCTACGTGGTGAAACTGCGTCATTCGACATCGAAGCGAACGGTAAAACTTACGTTGAGCAAGGTCGCCGCGTTACAGCTCGTCATATCCGCCAACTAGAAAAAGATGGCGTTGATCACATCGAAGTACCAGTTGAGTACATCGTTGGTAAAGTTGCATCGAAAGATTACATCAACGAAGCAACAGGTGAGATCATTGTTAACGCTAACCAGGAAATTAGCCTGGAAGCACTAGCGAACCTATCTCAGGCTGGCCACAAATCACTAGAAACGTTGTTCACCAACGATCTAGACCACGGTCCATTCATGTCAGAAACACTACGTATCGACAGCACTGTTGATCGTATTTCTGCATTGGTAGAAATCTACCGCATGATGCGCCCTGGCGAGCCACCAACAAAAGAAGCTGCAGAAGCACTATTCGAAAGCCTATTCTTCTCTGAAGAGCGTTACGATCTATCGACTGTTGGTCGTATGAAGTTCAACAGCTCTATCGGCCGTGAAGATGCTCAAGAGCAAGGCACACTTGACGAGCTAGACATCGTTGAAGTGATGAAGAAGCTTATCGCGATCCGTAACGGTAAAGGCGAAGTGGACGATATCGACCACCTTGGCAACCGTCGTATCCGTTCTGTAGGCGAAATGGCTGAGAACCAGTTCCGTGTAGGTCTAGTACGTGTTGAGCGTGCAGTTAAAGAGCGTCTAAGCCTAGGCGATCTTGACGCAATCATGCCTCAAGACCTGATCAACGCGAAACCAATCTCTGCAGCTGTTAAAGAATTCTTTGGTTCTTCACAGCTTTCACAGTTCATGGACCAAAACAACCCGCTATCAGAAGTAACGCACAAGCGTCGTATTTCTGCATTGGGTCCTGGCGGTCTAACTCGTGAACGTGCTGGCTTCGAAGTACGTGACGTACACGTAACTCACTACGGTCGTCTATGTCCTATCGAAACGCCGGAAGGTCCAAACATCGGTCTGATCAACTCTCTATCTGCGTTTGCGCGTTGTAACGAGTACGGTTTCCTAGAGACACCATACCGTCGCGTTGTAGATGGCGTTGTAACCGACGAAGTAGATTACCTATCTGCAATCGAAGAAGGCCAATTCGTTATCGCACAGGCTAATGCTGCGCTAACTGAAGAAGGCGGTTTTGCAGATGAGCTGATCACAGCTCGTCAAAAAGGTGAATCTGGTCTACACCCTCGTGAGCACGCTCAGTACATGGACGTTGCGACAAACCAGGTTGTATCTATCGCTGCATCGCTTATCCCGTTCCTAGAACACGATGATGCGAACCGTGCATTGATGGGTGCGAACATGCAACGTCAGGCAGTTCCAACACTTAAGGCTGATAAGCCTCTAGTTGGTACTGGTATTGAACGTAACGTAGCTGTTGACTCAGGTGTAACTGCAGTTGCTAAACGTGGTGGTGTAATCCAGTCAGTAGATGCTTCTCGTATCGTTGTTAAAGTGAACGAAGAAGAGCTAGTACCAGGTGAAGCTGGTATCGACATCTACAACCTGACTAAATACACACGTTCTAACCAGAACACATGTATTAACCAGCGCCCATGTGTGATGCCAGGTGAACCTGTATCACGCGGTGACGTCCTTGCTGATGGTCCTTCAACAGACCTTGGTGAACTAGCGCTTGGTCAAAACATGCGTATCGCGTTC
Organism: Vibrio sp. D173a; assembly: GCF_030248475.1. Classification (NCBI taxonomy): domain Bacteria; kingdom Pseudomonadati; phylum Pseudomonadota; class Gammaproteobacteria; order Vibrionales; family Vibrionaceae; genus Vibrio; species Vibrio sp. D173a. Next base: position 6,032 of record NZ_JAHGAH010000202.1, on the reverse strand, counting down.
ATGCCTTGGAACGGTTACAACTTCGAAGACTCGATCTTAGTATCTGAGCGCGTAGTTCAAGAAGACCGTTTCACGACTATCCACATCCAAGAACTTACTTGTGTGGCGCGTGATACTAAGCTTGGTTCTGAAGAGATCACAGCGGATATTCCAAACGTAGGTGAATCTGCTCTGTCTAAACTAGACGAGTCAGGTATCGTTTACATTGGTGCTGAAGTTAAGGGTGGCGACATCCTAGTTGGTAAAGTAACACCTAAAGGTGAAACTCAGCTAACGCCTGAAGAGAAGCTACTACGTGCAATCTTCGGTGAAAAAGCATCTGACGTTAAAGATACTTCACTACGTGTACCTAACTCTGTTTCAGGTACGATTATCGACGTTCAAGTCTTCACTCGCGATGGCGTAGAGAAAGACAAGCGTGCTCTTGAAATCGAGCAAATGCAGCTTAAAGAAGCGAAGAAAGACCTAACTGAAGAATTCCAGATTCTTGAGGGTGGCCTTCTAAACCGTGTTCGCGCTGTATTGATCGATGGCGGTTACTCTGAAGCGAAACTAGACACAACTGATCGTAAGAAGTGGCTAGAACTAACGCTAGAAGATGACGCTCTACAAACTCAGCTAGAGCAACTTGCTGAGCAGTGGGACGAGCTAAAAGCTGACTTCGATAAGAAATTCGAAACTAAGCGTCGTAAGATCACACAAGGTGATGATCTAGCACCTGGTGTACTGAAGATCGTTAAGGTTTACCTAGCGGTTAAACGTCGCATCCAGCCTGGTGATAAGATGGCGGGTCGTCACGGTAACAAGGGTGTAATCTCTAAGATCAACCCTGTTGAAGACATGCCATACGATGAAAAAGGCCAGCCTGTAGACATCGTACTTAACCCACTGGGTGTACCTTCGCGTATGAACATCGGTCAGATCCTAGAAGTACACTTAGGTCTGGCAGCGAAAGGTATCGGTGACAAGATCAACCAGATGGTTAAAGAGCAGCAAGAACTAGCGAAATTCCGCGAGTTCCTACAGAAAGTTTACGATCTAGGCGAAACTCGCCAGAAAGTAGACATTGCTTCTCTATCTGATGACGAAGTTCGTACTCTGATCAAGAACCTACGTGGCGGTCTACCAATCGCGACTCCAGTATTTGACGGTGCACCAGAAGCGTCTATTAAAGCGCTACTGAAACTAGCAGACCTACCAGAATCTGGTCAGCTAAAACTGTTTGATGGTCGCACAGGTGACCAGTTTGAGCGTCCTGTAACTGTAGGTTACATGTACATGCTGAAACTGAACCACCTTGTTGATGACAAGATGCACGCTCGTTCAACTGGTTCGTACAGCCTAGTAACTCAGCAGCCACTTGGTGGTAAAGCTCAGTTCGGTGGTCAGCGTTTCGGTGAGATGGAAGTATGGGCACTAGAAGCATACGGTGCTGCTTACACTCTACAAGAAATGCTAACGGTTAAGTCGGATGACGTTAACGGCCGTACTAAGATGTACAAAAACATCGTAGACGGTAACCACAGCATGGAACCTGGTATGCCAGAATCGTTCAACGTATTGTTGAAAGAGATTCGCTCGCTAGGTATCAACATCGAGCTAGAAGACGAAGAGTAATCTCTTTCTCTCTCGACCAAGGTTGAGAGAGATATAAAGCGATTATTTGGTAGAAGGTGCTCACTTTAGCGGGTGAGCTCCTTTTAACTCCTTACAGGAGCTGATTGTGAAAGACTTATTAAACTTTCTAAAAGCACAGCATAAGACCGAAGAATTTGATGCAATCAAAATCGGTCTATCTTCACCAGACATGATCCGTTCATGGTCTTTCGGTGAAGTTAAAAAACCTGAAACGATCAACTATCGTACGTTCAAACCTGAACGCGATGGTCTGTTCTGTGCGCGTATCTTTGGTCCAGTTAAAGACTACGAATGTCTTTGTGGCAAGTACAAGCGCCTGAAGCACCGTGGTGTTATCTGTGAGAAGTGTGGTGTAGAAGTTACACAAACTAAAGTTCGTCGTGACCGCATGGGCCACATTGAGCTAGCTTCACCAGTAGCTCACATCTGGTTCCTAAAATCGCTACCGTCTCGTATCGGTCTACTAATGGATATCCCTCTACGTGATATCGAACGTGTTCTTTACTTCGAAATGTACGTAGTAACAGAACCGGGTATGACTGATCTAGAAAAATCTCAGATGCTTACTGAAGAAGAGTATCTGGATCGTCTAGAAGAGTGGGGCGACGAGTTCACTGCTAAGATGGGTGCAGAAGCAATCAAGGACCTACTAGGTTCTATGGATATGCACGCTGAAGCAGAACAAATGCGTGAAGAGCTAGAAACAACTAACTCTGAAACTAAGCGTAAGAAAGTCACTAAGCGTCTGAAACTGGTAGAAGCGTTTATTCAATCTGGCAACAACCCAGAGTGGATGATCCTAACTGTACTTCCAGTTCTTCCGCCAGATCTACGTCCTCTAGTACCACTAGATGGCGGTCGTTTTGCGACTTCAGATCTGAACGACCTATACCGTCGTGTGATCAACCGTAACAACCGTTTGAAGCGTCTTCTAGAGCTAGCTGCTCCGGACATCATCGTACGTAACGAAAAACGTATGCTGCAAGAGTCTGTTGATGCGCTACTAGATAACGGTCGTCGTGGTCGTGCGATCACAGGTTCTAACAAGCGTCCTCTGAAATCTCTTGCTGATATGATCAAGGGTAAACAAGGTCGTTTCCGTCAGAACCTTCTAGGTAAACGTGTAGACTACTCTGGCCGTTCTGTAATCACAGTAGGTCCATACCTTCGTCTACACCAGTGTGGTCTTCCTAAGAAGATGGCACTTGAGCTATTCAAACCATTTATCTACAGCAAGCTAGAGACTCGTGGTCTTGCGACTACAATCAAAGCTGCTAAGAAGATGGTAGAGCGTGAAGAAGCGGTAGTTTGGGATATCCTAGACGAAGTAATCCGTGAACACCCAGTACTATTGAACCGTGCACCTACACTTCACCGTCTAGGTATCCAGGCGTTCGAACCAGTACTAATCGAAGGTAAAGCGATCCAGCTACACCCACTAGTGTGTGCGGCGTACAACGCGGACTTCGATGGTGACCAAATGGCGGTTCACGTACCTCTAACTCTAGAGGCACAGCTTGAAGCTCGTACTCTGATGATGTCGACAAACAACATTCTGTCGCCAGCATCAGGTGATCCGATCATCGTACCTTCTCAGGACGTTGTATTGGGTCTGTACTACATGACTCGTGACAAGATCAACGTGAAAGGTGAAGGCATGTACCTTTCTGGCCCAGCAGAGGCTGAGAAAGCATACCGCACTAAGCAAGCTGAACTTCACGCACGCGTTAAAGTACGTATTACAGAAACAGTTGTAGACGAAGACGGCAACAGCACAACAGAGACTAAGATGGTTGATACAACTATCGGTCGTGCAATGCTATGGCAAATCGTGCCAGCTGGTCTACCGTACAGCATCGTTAACCAAAAGCTAGGTAAGAAGCAAATCTCTAACCTACTAAACGAGGCGTACCGTAAGCTAGGTCTGAAAGACACTGTAATCTTCGCTGACCAAATCATGTACACAGGTTTCGCATACGCGGCACTATCTGGTGTATCTGTTGGTATCGACGATATGGTTGTACCGCCAGCTAAGTACACTGAAATCTCAGAAGCGGAAGAAGAAGTACGTGAAATCCAGGAACAATACCAATCTGGTCTTGTTACTGCGGGCGAACGATACAACAAAGTTATCGATATCTGGGCATCGACCAACGATCGCGTAGCGAAAGCGATGATGGCAAACCTTTCATCTGAAACGGTAGTTAACCGTGACGGTGAAGAAGAGCAACAAGAATCGTTTAACAGCATCTACATGATGGCTGACTCGGGTGCTCGTGGTTCTGCAGCTCAGATTCGTCAGCTAGCTGGTATGCGTGGTCTGATGGCTCGTCCGGATGGTTCGATCATCGAAACGCCGATCACTGCGAACTTTAAAGAAGGTCTAAACGTACTTCAGTACTTTATCTCAACGCACGGTGCTCGTAAGGGTCTTGCGGATACGGCACTGAAAACAGCGAACTCGGGTTACCTAACTCGTCGTCTAGTAGACGTTGCTCAAGACGTTGTTGTAACTGAACATGACTGTGGCACTCATGAGGGTGTTGACATGATGCCTCACATCGAGGGTGGTGATGTTAAAGTTGCACTAACTGAGCTAGCGCTAGGTCGTGTAGTAGCTGAAGACGTTCTTAAGCCAGGTACAGAAGATGTTCTGATCCCACGTAACACTCTAATTGATGAGAAGTGGTGTCAGATCATGGAAGAGAACTCAGTAGACAGCATGAAAGTGCGCTCTGTAGTTACTTGTGATTCTGACTTCGGTTGTTGTGCACAGTGTTACGGTCGTGACCTAGCACGTGGTCACCTAGTGAACCAAGGTGAAGCAGTTGGTGTAATCGCTGCTCAGTCTATCGGTGAACCGGGTACACAGCTTACGATGCGTACGTTCCACATCGGTGGTGCGGCATCTACTGCAGCAGCAGAGAACAGCATCCAAGCGAAGACAACTGGTACAGTTAAACTGCACAACGCTAAGTTCGTAATCAACAAAGATAAGAAGCTGGTAATCACGTCTCGTGCATCTGAGCTAACTATCATTGATGAATTCGGTCGTACTAAAGAGAAGCACAAACTTCCTTACGGTTCGATGCTAAGCAAAGGCGACAACGACGCAGTAACAGCTGGTGAAGTTGTTGCTAACTGGGAAGCGCACACCATGCCAATCATCACTGAAGTGGCAGGTCGCATCCAGTTCGTAGACATGATCGACGGTGTTACAGTTTCTCGTCAAACAGATGACCTAACAGGTCTATCTTCAAGCGAAGTAACTGACCCAGCAGCTCGCCCAGCAGCAGGTAAAGATATGCGTCCAGCTATCAAACTTGTTGATGAGCAAGGTAACGATGTAATGATCCCTGGTACAGAAATGCCAGCTCACTACTTCCTACCTGGTAAAGCGATTGTAAACATCGAAGATGGCGCTGAAGTTGGCATTGGTGACACACTATCTCGTATCCCTCAGAAATCTGGCGGTAACAAAGATATCACCGGTGGTCTACCGCGCGTAGCTGACCTATTCGAAGCTCGTAAGCCTAAAGAGCCTGCGATCCTTGCTGAGCACACAGGTACTGTGAGCTTCGGTAAAGAAACGAAAGGTAAGCGTCGTCTAGTTATCACTCGCGACAGTGGTGATACTTACGAAGAGATGATTCCTAAGCATCGTCAGTTGAACGTATTTGAAGGTGAGCGTGTTGAACGTGGTGACGTGATCGCAGATGGTCCAGAGTCTCCACATGACATCCTACGTCTACGTGGCGTACACGCTGTAACTCAGTACATCGCTAACGAAGTACAAGAAGTTTACCGTCTACAAGGCGTTAAGATTAACGATAAGCACATCGAGACTATCGTTCGTCAAATGCTACGTAAGTGTACAATTACTCACGCTGGTGACTCTGAGTTCCTACCTGGTGAGCAAGTTGAATACTCACAAGTTAAGATTGCTAACCGTAACCTAGAAGCTGAAGGCAAAGAGCCTGCACGTTTCGAGCGTGAGCTACTAGGTATTACTAAGGCATCTCTAGCGACTGAGTCGTTCATCTCTGCGGCATCGTTCCAGGAGACAACTCGCGTACTAACAGAAGCTGCGGTTTCTGGTAAGCGTGATGACCTACGTGGTCTGAAAGAGAACGTAATTGTTGGTCGTCTGATCCCAGCTGGTACTGGTTTCGCATACCACCAAGATCGTCAAGCTAAACGTGCTGAAGCGCAAGAAGGTCCATCTGCTGAACAAGCAACAGATAACCTAGCTGCACTTCTAAACGCAGGCTTCTCTTCTGACGAGTAATCGTTAAGAGCTTAAAAGAAAAGGCACCCTCGGGTGCCTTTTTTGTTTCTTGGAGGCCAAATAGAACGCTTACGCTCCGAGAGTCGAGAGCGCTTCGCTTTAGGAG